>CBDUIO010000329.1:0-1513 GCA_965367355.1 uncultured Flavobacteriaceae bacterium | reverse complement strand
TATAAAAGGCTTTTATAAATTTGAAGTCAGCCTCCTTATCATCAGTAGGATAAAAAGGTTTGGAAAAGTGATTTTGTTTATTTTTAAAATCTAAAGTAAACATGATAATTGGAACCTTAGCCTCTTTCGCTATATAATAGAATCCGGTTCGCCATTCGTCTACTTTTTTTCGCGTTCCTTCCGGTGCCAGTGCCATTCTAAACTCGTCTTTTTCTTTAAATAATCTGGCTATTGCTTCGACCTGATTTTCATTATTTTTTCTTTCTACAGGCGATCCACCCAATGCTCTAAAAATCCATCCGTAAGGCCATTTAAAAAGCCCTTTCTTGCCAACGTAATTAGTTTTTACACCCAGTACAGATCTTACCAATAATCCTATTGGAAAGTCTAACCAGTGAGTGTGTGGCGCTCCAATTATAACTGCTTTTTTTATGGATTGAACATCTGTAAAACCGGTTACTTTCCATCTTAAAATATTAAAGTATATGAATTTTGATAACCAGCGCATACTACATTTTTTTGTAGAGCTGCATTAGCTTTTCTCTTGATATAATTTTTCTCCAGTCTTTACCCAATGCATTTTCCCATAGCGGATCCAAACTTATCGCAACATCTATCATTGTATTGAAATGGTGCTCCTCAAGGTTTGCACAAACACCTAAAGGTATTTCCACTTTATGCTTAGTTTTCATTGCATTGAACATCTTAACTCCTTCAGGATAAAACTCTTCTAAATGCTGAAAAACAATGCAATTGCCTATACCATGTTTAGTTCCAAGTAAATATGACAGACCATAGCTAAGTGCATGTGCAACTCCAACCTGTGAGTAAGCAATACTCATTCCCCCATGCCAGGAGGCCATCATTAATTTATCCTGAGAATCCTTTTTTGATAATTTATTAGTGTAAAATATCTCTTTACACAAATCCAATGCTTTTTCACCATAGCTCTGGCTAAAGGCATTTAAATACGTTCCTTTCAATGACTCAACACAATGAATGTAGCAATCCATTCCAGTATAAAACCATTGATCCTTAGGGACATCTTTTGTTAATTCAGGATCCAGAATAACCTGGTCAAAAGGTGTAAAATCACTGTTAATGCCTAATTTCATATCGGGACCAGTTAAAACAGTTGTTCTGGAAACTTCTGCACCTGTTCCTGAAATCGTTGGAATTCCTACGTGATAAATAGCAGGATTCTTGACAAGATCCCATCCTTGATAATCACTGGATTCACCCTCGTTTGTTAGCATGATTGAAACTGCTTTTGCAATGTCCAGAATGGTACCACCGCCAATGCCAATTATTCCTGAAGGCCGTTCCTTATTCTTCAAGATGATTTGTTCTGTAAGTTCATCTATCTGTGACGTTTTTGGTTCCTCTAAAGCAGATATGTAGATAATATTATCCTCATAAGACAGTGGAATTCTGGAGGTCAACCATGAATTCCCTCTAAATACATCGTCTACAAGAAAAATAAATGGTGCTTGCATATTAAGCCTTTTTGGAG
>CBDUIO010000328.1:0-1540 GCA_965367355.1 uncultured Flavobacteriaceae bacterium | reverse complement strand
TGCATTATGCTGTTATGTTTAGAAACTACGAAGCAGTGAAATTATTGATAAAGGCTAATGCCGATGTAAAAATAAAAGATAATAGAGGTCAATGTGCTTTGGATTACGCAGTTAATTATAATGATAAAAAACTGACCAATCTTTTGAAAAATATTTAAAAATTATTTGTGCAAAGTTGGAATAAAGTGATGAATTAATAGTCTATTTCTTCTTTGGAAATTCTAAAAGAGCATTTTCAGATTTTATCAGTTCTATATAATCATTTAGCTTAAACTCTGATGATTTAAAAGCATTTATTCTCTTTTTGGACTGTTCCTTTCTTATTATACTTCTTGAGAAACGACGAATACTGTTTTCAGAATCTAAAATAATTCCGGGAACTGATACATTATTTCCGTTTTCATCTTTTGCGACCATGGTGAAATAAGAAGAATTGCAATGCTTTTTAACTCCGGTTTGAATATTTTCAGATTCAACCCTTACACCAATAACCATGGAGGTCTTTCCCGTAAAATTAACAGAAGCCTTTAATGTAACCAATTCGCCAACTTCAATAGGGTTTAAAAAATCCACTTTATTCACAGATGCCGTAACACAATAATGTCCCGAGTGCTTTGAAGCACAAGCAAAGGCTATTTGATCCATTAAACCTAAAATAAACCCACCATGTATTTTGCCGCTAAAATTTGAATTAGATGGCAACATGAGTTGGGTTAGGGATATTTGTGATTCTTTAATGTTTTTAAACATAATTCAATATAGCTTATTCCTCTTCTTCAGATTTTTTTAGAAGGCGTTCATTTAAATGCTTGGTTGCCTTAACACCTAATTTTTTAATATTCTCAACTTTTGTAAGCAGGTTTCCTTTTCCTGTTAGCTTTTTCATGGTTGTATCATAACTTCCCTTGACCGTATTTAATTGGTTTCCTACTTTAAGCAGATCATCAGTCAAATTTACAAACTGGTCATAAAGCCTTCCTGCCTGTTTAGCAATTTCAACGGCATTTTGCTGTTGTTTTTCATTGTTCCACATAGAGTCAATGGTCCTTAAAGTTGCCAAAAGAGTAGAAGGCGTTACTATAACAATATTTTTTTCAAAAGCCTTATTATAGATGGAATTGTCCTCATTAACAACTACTGCAAAAGCTGGCTCAATTGGAATGAACATTAAAACGAAATCGGGTGATTCGATATCGTAAATATCTTCGTATTTTTTATCTGATAACTGATCTACATGTTTTCTAATTGAATTCACATGAGCTTTTAAAAACTGAGGTCTGTCGTCTTCATCGGCATTAACATAGCGCTCATAGTCTGTAAGTGACACTTTACTGTCAATGATCATTCGTTTATTATCCGGAAGGTGTAATACCACATCAGGTAAAACGCGGGAACCATTTTCTAATTTAAAACTTTGCTGTACAAAATACTCTCTGTCCTTTTCCAATCCTGATTTTTCGAGGACACGTTCCAATACCAATTCTCCCCAATTCCCCTGCATTTTACTATCACCTTTAAGGGCTTTGGTCAAATTGGTAGC
>CBDUIO010000327.1:0-1584 GCA_965367355.1 uncultured Flavobacteriaceae bacterium | reverse complement strand
GCCAAACCATTATCTGTCAATGGATGTTTTAAGAGTCCTTCAATTGAACTCAAAGGACCTGTCATAACATCAGCTCCTAATTTAGCACAATCTACAATATGCATAGTATGACGAATCGATGCTGCTAAAATTTTGGTTTCAAAGTCATAATTATCGTATATGTGCCTTATTTCTGCAATTAAATTCAGCCCATCGGTTGAAACATCGTCCAATCGTCCAATAAATGGAGATACATAAGTAGCTCCCGCTTTTGCTGCCAATAAAGCTTGGCCGGGAGAAAACACAAGAGTTACATTTGTTTTTATACCTCTTTCAGAAAAATATTTACAAGCTTTGATACCCTCTTTAATCATTGGTAGTTTGATCACTATTTGATCATGAAGTTCTGCTAATTCTTCGCCTTCTTTGATCATGCCATTAAAGTCAGTTGAAATAACTTCAGCACTAACATCACCATCAACAATATTGCAGATATCAACGTAATGCTTTAAAATATTGTTTTTCCCTGTAATTCCTTCTTTAGCCATTAATGATGGATTGGTTGTAACACCATCAAGAATACCCATATCCTGTGCTTCTTTTATGTGATTTAAATTGGCAGTATCAATAAAAAATTTCATTCTTTGCTATATTAAGGTTGTAAATTATACTTATCTGCGAAATTACAATATTATATAAATTTTCCGGCTAAAACATATTAACAATGCCACACTGATAATTCACTATAATTTGTAATGATTGATCAGGAGTTTTTCATAAAGTTTATCTGGTAAAAGGCGCTTTAAAACAATAGAGAATTTCTGCATAAAGGCTCCAACTTTATAATGGATCCTGGGGTTTTTAGTCTCAATAATTCTGTGTACAACTTTTGCCACGGCAATTGGGTTGGCGCTTTTATTAACATCCTCATCTATGGCTTTTAAAACTTCCCCATACTTTTTACCATATGGCGAGTTAGAAATTACCGGAGCATGAAAACGTCCTTCTGCAATATTGGTCGCAAAATCACCGGGAGCCACGTTGGTCATTTTTATATTAAAATCCTTAAGCTCCATCCTTAAGGTTTCTGTGATAATCTCTAAAGCCGATTTACTGGAACTATAAATTCCTCTATAAGGTAATCCCATATAACCGGCAATTGACGTAATGTTGACAATTAATCCGGAATTTTGCTTCCGCATTGTCGGAATTACGGCTTTGATAACATTAATAGGTCCAAAAAAATTGGTTTCAAAATTGCGTTTAATTTCTGTCTCTGGAGTTTCTTCAATAGGTCCTGTAATTCCCGCACCTGCATTATTGATAAGGACATCTAATCTGCCTTCAGCCTTTAAAACAGATTGAATACAATCAACAATTGTCTTATTCTTTGTAACATCCAAAGCAAGTATAGGAAACCTGCTGCCTAAATATTTTTCAGGACTGCGACTGGTACCATAAACCTTGTATTGCTTATCTGTTAAATAATTTCCTATTGATTTCCCAATTCCGGAAGATCCTCCGGTGATTAAAACAACTTTAGACATAAATAAAACTAATGGGATTAATGGCGCAAAAATACAATAATAAAAGGAAAGTTTATTG
>CBDUIO010000326.1:0-1620 GCA_965367355.1 uncultured Flavobacteriaceae bacterium | reverse complement strand
CATTTTCAAATGGATTAACAGGTATGTTCCTTAATATATATCCGAACAAAGCACCTAGAGTCAATAAAACCATTACTCCGATAAAACCGATAATGGAAAGGAAATATACCCATTTGTAAGTTTGATTCAATACCTTCCTGATATCATCTGTGAATTTTAACTCATCTTCAGAAGAACTCCCCTCCATATTGTATTATTCGAAAGATTTAAGGGTTTTAGTAATGATATCAATACAGTCCATCAACTCGTCTTTGGTCATCACCAGTGGTGGCGCAAACCTTATAATATTGCCGTGAGTCGGTTTTGCCAGTAATCCGTTATCTCGAAGAGCCAAACAAATATTCCATGCCATTTCACTTGTTTCTTCTTCATTAATCACGATGGCATTTAAGAGGCCTTTCCCTCTGACAAGTTTTACTATTCTGCTGGATTGAATGTATTTATTCATTTCATTTCTGAAAAGTATACCCAGTTTTTCGGCATTCTCTGCCAGTTTTTCATCTTTTACGACCTCCAAAGCTGCAATGGCGACCGCAGCTGCTACCGGATTTCCTCCAAATGTACTGCCATGGTTTCCCGGTTTTATCACGTTCATAATGTTGTTATTGGCCAGAACTGCTGAAACAGGATAGGCGCCTCCGCTCAAAGCTTTCCCTAAAATGAGAATATCCGGTTTTACATCAGGTGTATCTGTGCAGTCCTTATTTGCACATGAACAGTTACCACAAGTTGCCAGTAATCTTCCTGTTCTGGCTATTCCGGTTTGCACTTCATCAGCAATAAACAAAACATTATATTCCTCACATAATCGCTTTGCCTTAATCAAATAATCTTCACTAGGAACATAAACACCGGCTTCACCCTGAATTGGTTCAACAAGGAATCCGGCAACATATTTATTTTCTTTTAAAGCAATTTCCAGGGCTTTTAAATTGTCATATTCAATTGTAATAAACCCCTCTGTATATGGTCCGAAATTATTTTTTGCAACCGGATCACTGGAAAACGATATAATTGTTGTCGTTCTTCCATGAAAATTATTTTCACATACAATGATCTGCGCCTTATTGTGCTCAATGCCTTTTACTTCATATGCCCATTTCCTGCACAATTTTATTGCTGTCTCAACCGCTTCTGCTCCAGTATTCATTGGCAGTAACTTGTCAAAGCCGAAATATTCGGTGGCATACTTTTCATATTTACCAAGAATGTCATTATAAAATGCTCTTGATGTTAAGGTTAAATTTTTTGATTGTTCAATTAAAGCATTGACAATTTTTGGATGGCAATGGCCCTGATTAAGTGATGAGTAAGCCGATAAAAAATCATAATATTTTTTACCTTCCACATCCCACACAAAAACACCTTCGCCTTTGCTTAATACTACCGGTAGCGGATGGTAGTTATGGGCTCCATATTGGTTTTCTAATGCCATCGCATCTTGCGATGTTATTTGGTCTAAAACAGCCATTTTAATTGTTGTTTAATTAATAAAATAACTATTCCTACTATACCTTTTTCCTTTCTACTCCCGATAGCTATCGGGACGAAAATTCAGCGTGGGAGAGAAATCATCCTTTAGCAACGGCAAATTACTAAATATTAACCTTCAAAAAAAAA
>CBDUIO010000325.1:0-1626 GCA_965367355.1 uncultured Flavobacteriaceae bacterium | reverse complement strand
CTGCGTGTGCACGATGTAAAAGAAGCCATGGAATGCATAAAATTGACTCAACAATTAAAGTCTTGATGAAACAATTATTATCATCTCTTATTATAGTTCTTCTTATTTCATGCGGAAATAAAAAAATAGTCCAATTACCTGAAATAAATCATTCAGACATCACAGAAATTTTAGACGTATCACCTGCTTATTTGTTTTATGATGAAACAAAACCTGACAGTATTGAATTGAACAGAAAAAACCTGATAAGTACAACAAACTGGCTTGTTAATGTTGATAAACGATTAACACTGGAACAGGCCATTCCTTCAATCGTATTTATACAGAATAAAAAGCGAGATGCCCAAATACATAAAAATGAAAGTGCCAGAAACTATTATACCTGCCATTTTAAAGAATTAAATACTTTAGGATTTATTGATTTTACAGATGTTTACTATCATCTGGAAGATTTTCAAGATTATATGAAAAACAAAAAACATGAGAATTATAGTGTAATATTCATTAATTCAGCCGGTGCGTCTCCAGAATATATTGACAATCAAATAAAGCAATTCAAAGATTTAGATTCGCTAAGTAAAAAAGTCTATCTGCATTTAGATAAAAAAATGAAATTTCAACAATATATAACTTGCAAAGAGCAACTTCTTAAAATAGATTCTACACAAATAAATATAGATAACAACGAGTTTATTTATTAATGTTAATTTGCTAAATTTACCAAAACACCTTTCAGTTGGAAATTTTTAATGAGCTTTTAAAATTAAGTGTTGTAGATGTCATTGATGTTATTCTTGTTGCATTTTTGCTCTACTATGTTTACAAATTAGTTAAAGGAACAGTCGCCATAAACATTTTTATAGGAATTGTCATAGTCTATTTGATCTGGAAATTAACCCAGGCTTTACAAATGCAGTTGTTGAGTAATATTTTGGGAGGATTTATAAGTGTTGGTATGTTCGCGCTTATTGTAGTATTCCAGCAGGAGATCAGGAAGTTTTTGTTGATGGTTGGATCAGCCAATTTTGGAAGTCGACGCAAATTTTTTAAGCAGCTCAAATTCTTAAAAACAGAATCCTTCACCGAAACCAATGTTGAAGCCATAGTTGCAGCTTGTAACAGAATGAGTCTGTCTAAAACCGGGGCATTAATCGTACTTGAACGCAATAACAGTTTAGATTTTTTAACCAACACCGGCGACGAAATGAATATTACTGTTACTCAGCCAATTCTGGAAAGTATTTTTTTTAAAAACAGTCCGTTACACGATGGAGCTGTCATCATTGCCAATAACATTATTAAGGCAACCCGAGTTATTCTGCCAACCAATAACGAGAAAAATATTCCTGAACGCTTTGGTTTACGTCACAGAGCAGCAATAGGAATAACAGAAAAAACAGATTCTGTTGCCTTGGTTGTTAGTGAGGAAACAGGACAGGTCTCTTACATTAAAAACGGGGAATTTGTTGTATTTAAAGACAATATGGAGTTGGCAGATCTCATTAAAAATGATTTAGTTTAAATGGATTGTAAGAATTGTAACATATCCATTAAGGATAATGACAATTTCTGTCCAAGTTGTGGAGGGAAAGTGATAAGAAACAGGCTCACAATAAAGAATCTTTT
>CBDUIO010000324.1:0-1782 GCA_965367355.1 uncultured Flavobacteriaceae bacterium | reverse complement strand
CAGCTCGCTTTTACAGCTTAAACTCACCCTTTTTAAAGAATTAACGTTGAGTTTACCAAATAAAAATAATTAATGCAGGCAGTAAATTTTTATGTAAAGAACGTATTTAAGAATTTAAATGCTGAAGCAGCAGTGTATCCAATGCTTTTAGCTTGTCTTCCACTTCTTCATTCTCAGTCTTTTTATCTATAGATCTCTGTTCTATTTGAGATGCAAATTGCAATGCGCACATTGCTAACACATCCTGTTTATCTTGAACAGAGTAACTTTGCTCAAACTGTTTGATCATGGCCTCAATTTTCTTAGCTGCCTTTCTTAATCCTTCTTCCTGACCAGGGTCTATGGTCAAAGGATAAACTCGGTTAGCTATAGATAGCTTTATTTTAAGCTTTTCAGACATTGATCGCTATGTTTGCATTATTCAGAGAGTTGGACTATACAGTGGTCTATTTCCCTTATTAACGCATTTATTTTAAGCTTAGTTTCTCTTTTGTTTTCTTCACTGCCAAGCATTGTACTTGCAACTTTGAGCGACTCATACTTTTCTTCCCAGATCAGCAACTCTTTCTCCTGGTTAGCAATTTTTTGTTCAGAAACTGATAATTCCTGATTCAATTTTAAGTTGGATTGCTTCAAAACTTCCAACTTGTGTAACATTTTGCTAATTCTGTTTTCGAGTGAATCTACAATATCTTGGATATTACTCATTTACAATTTTCAACACTTATTTCACAAAGTTAACATACCTGAATTTAAATAACAATTGTTTTTCTATAAAATTTCTAATTATCTATAAACCAATGTTTTAATTATTGTGGATTAGTATTTGATATATCCTTTGCAGAATTGATTCAAATTAATATTTTAGCAGTATATGAAAATGATCAAAACCCTATCTCTTTTAATCTTTGTTTGCAATCTAAGTTTTGCACAAACAAACTATCCTCAGGACTATTTTAGAAACCCTTTAGACATTCCTATTGTACTATCGGGAACATTTGGGGAATTAAGAACAAATCATTTTCATTCGGGACTCGATATTAAAACCCAACAGGTTGAAGGTAAAAAGGTGTATGCTGCGGCCCAGGGAGTTGTAAGTCGCATTAAAATAACCCATTGGGGCTATGGAAAAGCACTTTATATAACGCATCCCAATGGATATACATCTGTCTATGGCCATTTACAAAAGTTTTCGCAAAAGATAGAAGACTACGTAAAAAAGAAGCAGTATCAAAAGGAATCTTTTGAGATTGAATTGTTTCCAAAAGCAGAAGAATTGCAAATTGGAAAGGACGAAATTGTGGCCTACAGCGGGAATTCCGGTGGATCTGGAGGTCCTCATTTACATTTTGAAATTAGGGATAAATCATCTAAGCCCATAAATCCCATGTTCTTTGGTATTGAGGTTAAGGACACGAATGAACCAACAATTAAAGATATTTATGCCTATCCTATCGACGCAGGTTCGCATGTAAATAAATCTGTAAAAAGGACCAAGCTGAGGTTAATACCTTTACAAAACGGAGATTATACGGTTGAAAGTGTTGAAGCTTTTGGACGGATTGGTTTTGGTCTTCATACCACGGACAGGCAGGACCTGGCAGCAAATAATAATGGGGTTTATAACATTCAAACCTTTTTGAACGGGAACAAAAATTTTGAACTGGTTTTTAATAAATTCTCATTTAGTGAAACCAAACACCTCAACAGGTTAATCGATTATGAATTATTTTCAAAAAACAGAGATCGAATACAAAAGTTGTTTATTGAAAGAAATAATCC
>CBDUIO010000323.1:0-1788 GCA_965367355.1 uncultured Flavobacteriaceae bacterium | reverse complement strand
AAAGATTCTGAAATTATTTTCTGATATTTTTTGCTGTTATCCCTTATGTTTATATTTTTAGAGCATGACTAAAATTCCTCAACTAAAGTTTATTTTGATAATTCTTATCATTGGCCTATTTGGCTGTTCAAATAATGATGACGATTCAGATCCAACCAATCCCAATAACTTCTATAATGGTGCTTTAACATCAGCCACCGAATCAAACTTGCTCGGTATCTGGGCTATTTTTTCGGCTGAATATGATGGAATATTAGTTGATATACCTGTTGATTATCAGGAATGTGGAAGAGATTTCTTTATATATTCTGATAACAATATCTATCGTGAGTATTTTTACCAAAGCAGTGGATGCGATTATATAACCAGCGAATTAAATTGGGATCTTGAGGGCGGCGTTTTAACCTTGACCAATTCTTTGGGACAAAGTGATGAATTAGTGATTATTTCATTAAGTTCTAATGAACTCAAGTTTAAGGCAAAATATGATATTGATGGAGACGGTGCATTGGATGTTTTTGTGATCAATGCAAGAAGATATGTACCACAGGAAGTAGATATAGTCTCACCTACATTTTGGTCAAATAATGATGGCCAATTTGAAAACCTTTTAAGTTTTACATGGGATGCTTACCAGGGTTTCTATGAATTTGATAAATATGAAATTTATAGAAGTGTAGGCGAAAATTGCTCAAAAGACAATGCCGTACTAATTGAAACAATCACCGATTTAGTAATTACAGAATATACCGACTTATCGCCACCTGGCGAAGATGTACTTTGTTATTTTTTAAAGGTATATACCAGTCAGGGCTTACTCGGAGAAAGTATTTTATTATCTGTATGGACAGATACTATTTACCCAACTCCGGTAAGCATGATGGAGCCGGTAATAAACAATAATACAATTGAACTCAACTGGCAGGCCAGTGAAATGCCCTATTTCTCTCATTATGAGATCGCCTTTGCAAATCATACAGGTGGGACTGGATCTGGTTTTCAGGAATATACTCTGGCTGAGATTACTGATAGAAATGTTACTTCATATACAGATGAAAATCCGCCTTATCTGGAAAATCCTGTCTATGTCATTTATGTTCATAATATTTTTGGCAACCGTACTTCCTTTGTGAATTCAGATTATACGACGTATTGGGAATTAGATTTTAAACGAGAAGAATTAGTAGATTTTCAAAACATTGAAACCTATGCGATAGACCCGGAAGAACCGGTTGTTTACCTTTACGGCAGAGAAAGTGGAGATGGAAACAATTATAATATCCATCGATTTAATTATGAAATGAATCAAACCGAGGCCATTTCTAATTTGTCGCCTGGGTCTTCTTTTAGTGTCCCTATAAAGGTGATCACTTCAACTAACAATGGAAAAGAGCTATTAGTCGCACAAGGATCAGATCTATTTGTTTACAATGCTTCCACGCTGGAATATAAATACACATTGAATACAAATTTTACAGTAACAGGAGTTGAAGATTTTGTATATAACCAAGACCTGGACTATTGGATATTGATAGATAATGATGATGTATATACCTTTACTCGTGATAATGCGAATTTTATGCTAGTAGATTCTCAACCACATTTTACAGAGCATCAAGGTACTTATAACTATCAGGTATTTGAAATGAATAACAACAGGTTATTGGTAGGTCATAAGAATGAACCCAATAGTTTGGTGTTTGACTTAATGGGAAATGGCGCGTTAACGGTAGCACAAAACGTTGATATTCCAATTACAGATGATGGATATTTTTTCAACAAAACACT
>CBDUIO010000322.1:0-1800 GCA_965367355.1 uncultured Flavobacteriaceae bacterium | reverse complement strand
AATCCGGCTTTGGACAAAAGCGCCAAAGTAGATGGGTTAGTGGCCGAACAGAAACTTAAATGTCATTCCATTAGTTTTCAGGCTGGTGGAGGTGGAATAAATATCTCAAGAGTTTTGACTAGACTTAAAGTTGAATCGGATTGTGTATTTACCTCAGGCGGAGATAATGGGAAATACTTGCAACACATGTTGCTTCAGGAAAAAGTCAAAATTTCTCCAATCCCTGTTGAGGAGTGGACCAGGGAAAATTTATCTATTGTTGATACTTTGTCCTCAAATCAATACAGGTTCGGAATGCCGGGGAAGCCCATGTCAAAATTGGAGATCGATCTGATAACCAATACCATTCTTAATAAAGTAAATAAAAATGACATATTGGCTTTAAGTGGAAGCCTGGCTCCAAATATGCCTGTTGATTATTATGCACAGATCATTAAAAAGGTTGTAGACAAAGATGTAAAAGTTATATTAGATACATCGGGACCTGCATTGCAAAACACATTAAAACAACCCTTATTTTTAATAAAACCAAACCAAAAGGAATTGGCACTGTTAGCAGGTGAAGAGTTTTTGACCACCAAAGAACAGGAGGCATTCGCTATGCAATTAGTAAATAGTAAGAAAGTAAAATATGTGGTTGTTTCAATGGGTTCAAGAGGGGCTTTTTTAGCCTCAAAAGAAGGCATCGTGTACCAATCCACACCTTCAATTCCTGTTAAAAGTACCATTGGAGCAGGTGATAGTATGGTTGCGGGACTTATTTATGGTATCAGACAAGATTATTCACCACAAGACATGTTAAAATTTGGAGTTGCCTGTGGTGTAGCAACGACTATGAGTGAAGGCACGAATCTTGCTTCGGCAGAAACCATTAACCATGTACTGGAATTATTGAACTAACAGGAAAATAAAAATCCACTGTATTCTACTTTATCAGCTTCTTAGTCAGCGTGTTTACAAAAAGGATATTGCCTAATTTATCGTAGCCTTCAAATAGTTTTATTCTATTTTCCACTTTGGCAACACTTTCATGGAAACCAATCAATGTAAGATCGGCATCAGCGGAATGTTCATTGATGAGATCTATTTTATTTTTATTAACATCAAGCGGTAAAACATAGATGTTCTTTGAAGAAATTGGCAGCCTGCCCGAAGATGCAAGCTGAATTAAATTTTCCTGTTCCTCTTTCAGTTTTTCTGCAGGATATGCAGCAAAGATCTTTATTTCGCCTTTTTTCCATTCAGGATGACCCAGAATTACATAAGAAAGCAGGATCATTAAATTTGCATTTTCAAAATCTTCTTTACGTATCCAGATATGAATATCTTTTTTATAACCAAATCCTCTGTCAGAACTTGCAAGAATTGCAATATCCAGACCTATGGTCTTTATTAAACTGTAATTATCGAATATTTCCGATAGCCATTCCGTAGTCCCTCTTTTGTATTCAAACAGAATCATATTATTGGGTTGACCGGAAATACCGGGTTGTTGAATGGCATGCGCAATTGCTGAAGTTGTTGAAGGTGTCACCAGAGTCTCAACAAATACATTGGACTTGTTCTCCGCTATATTATGTATTAATTTTTCAAGAATGGTGTCAGCTGCTTTTTTAGATTCAGCTGATAAGTAAGACTTTTCATAATGCAAATACATCCCAAATCCATAGCTATGTGATATCCATTTCATCAATTCCAAAGCATCAAGCCGTTTAAAACTGTCCTGAGAAAGGCAAATGACCGCTGGTCTCCATTCCTCCTCGGTACTTTGCTTTTCAGCTTTTTGAAGGAATACCTGTA
>CBDUIO010000321.1:0-1804 GCA_965367355.1 uncultured Flavobacteriaceae bacterium | reverse complement strand
TTTCAATATCTCCAGTTGACATTTTTGGGTTTTTAGAAGTACGTTCAATAACAGTTCCTTTTACCTGAATGACGAATTCACGACCAAGCTTTTGTGCTTGTTCCATCATGTCTTTAGGCGTTCGTTCTTCATCAAATATAAGTTGGGTAATTCCATATCGGTCTCTAAGATCAACCCAGATCATAAATCCTTTATCCCTGACTTTTTGAACCCAACCGGCCAAGGTTACTTCCTTACCTATATTTTCTGCTCTTAACTCACCACAATTATGACTTCTGTACATACTTAAAATTATTGATTTGCAAATTTAAGATTAATATTTTGACCATAATTAATAATAATTTAAAAACATTTACAACTAAGAAAAATGTAAAAAAAAGATTAAAAATATATTATATTCATAATAAAGGCGCTTAATAATTAACATAATAACAGATAATATCTTAAAAACCGAAAATTTATTTTATTTTGTATAAAACCCTTAAAAATTAAATTATGTTAAAAAATTACTTAATCCTTATGATACTTTTTTTCGGAGTATCAAATTTAGTTTCAGCCCAGGAAGTTTCAGGTACAGTTTTAGATGACACTTCACAACCTTTACCAGGAGTTTCAGTAATCGTAAAGAATAGCTCAGTCGGTACTACAACAGATATTGACGGAAGATATTCTATTAATGCGAATGATGGTGATGTCCTCGTTTTTTCTTACGTAGGATTTAATACAGTAGAAAAAATTGTAACCGGCAATTTAATGAATGTTACAATGAAATCTGGTGTAACTTTAGGAGAGATCATTTTAATTGGATCAAGAAACCCTAACCGAACTGCACTCGAAAGTGCTGTCCCGGTTGATGTTATTGATATTCAAGAACTTTCATCGGCTTCTCCACAAGTAAATTTAAATCAACTTTTAAATTTCGTGGCACCTTCATTTACATCGAATACACAGACTATTTCTGATGGCACCGACCATATCGATCCGGCATCCTTAAGGGGATTAGGTCCCGATCAGGTATTGGTATTAATTAATGGAAAAAGAAGACATAATTCATCTTTGGTCAATGTTAATGGAACCTTTGGACGAGGAAGTGTAGGAACAGACTTAAATGCAATTCCTGCAGCGGCCATAAAAAGACTGGAAGTTTTACGAGACGGAGCTGCGGCTCAATACGGATCTGACGCTATTGCAGGTGTGATCAATATAGTATTAAATGACAATATTGATGAACTCAGGTTTAACGTAACAACAGGGGCAAATTTTAGTAAAAATGCCAATGATCAAACGGGAGGTGTTGACGGAGAAACAGTAAATGTTAGCTCTAATTACGGTCTTGCTTTAGGCGATAATGGTGGATATATAAACTTTACAGGAGACTTTGATTTTAGAGAAGATTACAGCCGAATGAAAGAATGGGAAGGCAGTATATTTAATGCTTATAATGCAATTGAAAGATTAGCTTTAGATCAAGGTTTGGATATTTCTAATTTGTCAGATTCAGATGTAGTAAATATATCTCAATCTTATTTTTCACAATCTGATGCTGATTTAATTAGTGGATTTTCCTCAAGTGAATTACACACACCAACTACGACAGATGATGATGGTAATATTACTTTTTACAATCCTTTATCTAACAATGTTACAGATACTGAATTATCGGTAAGAGGTCTGGAAAGAAGCGATTTCAATATGAGAGTTGGTCAATCTGCCTTACGTGGTGGAAGATTCTTCGCTAATTTTTCTTTGCCATTGGATGATATGGGTACAGAACTATATTCATTTGCAGGAATTAGTTCCAGAA
>CBDUIO010000320.1:0-1819 GCA_965367355.1 uncultured Flavobacteriaceae bacterium | reverse complement strand
TTACGTGTATTAGATGGCTTAGTATTTTTATTTAGTGCTGTTGATGGTGTTGAGCCTCAATCTGAAACTAACTGGAGATTGGCCGATAATTACAAAGTTCCTAGAATGGGGTTTGTAAATAAAATGGACCGTCAGGGATCTAACTTTTTGGCAGTCTGTCAACAGGTTAAAGATATGTTAGGTTCTAATGCCGTTCCTATCGTACTTCCTATTGGAGATGAAATAGATTTTAAAGGTGTAGTAGACCTGGTTAAGAATAGAGCCATCATTTGGCATGAGGAAACTCTGGGAGCTACTTTTGACGTGATCGATATCCCGGAAGAATTAAAAGAAGAAGCAAAACAATATAGAGCACTTCTTATTGAAGAGGTGGCTGGTTATGATGAACATCTTTTGGAAAAATTCATGGAAGATGAAGATTCAATAACAGAAGATGAAGTGCATGCTGCACTTAGAGCTGCGGTAATGGATATGTCCATTATCCCAATGATCTGTGGTTCAGCATTTAAAAATAAAGGTGTTCAATTCTTATTGGATGCCGTTTGTAGATATTTGCCATCGCCAATTGATAAAGAGGCCATTGTAGGTATCAATCCGGATACAGAAAAAGAAGAAAAAAGAAAACCTTCGGTAAAAGATCCGTTTTCTGCTTTAGCTTTTAAAATTGCTACAGATCCTTATGTGGGTCGTTTAGCATTCTTTAGAGTGTATTCAGGACATTTAGATGCAGGTTCATATGTGTTAAACAATCGTTCCGGTAATAAGGAACGTATTTCACGTATCTATCAAATGCATGCGAATAAACAAAATGCTATTGATTTTATTGAAGCTGGAGATATTGGCGCAGCTGTAGGATTCAAAGACATTAAGACAGGTGATACATTATCGGCTGAAAAGCATCCAATTGTTTTGGAGAGTATGAATTTCCCTGATCCTGTAATTGGTATTGCTGTTGAGCCAAAGACCAAAGCAGATGTTGATAAACTGGGAATGGCTTTAGCAAAATTGGCAGAAGAAGATCCAACTTTTACTGTAAGAACTGATGAAGCTTCAGGACAGACCATTATTTCAGGGATGGGTGAGCTTCACTTAGATATAATTGTTGACCGATTAAGAAGAGAATTCAAAGTTGAGGTCAATCAAGGTCAGCCTCAGGTTGAGTACAAGGAAGCTATTACCAGAATAGCAGAGCACAGAGAAGTTTACAAAAAACAATCTGGTGGTCGCGGTAAATTTGCTGATATTGTATTTACTCTTGAGCCTGCGGAAGAAGGAAAACCAGGTTTAGAGTTTGTTTCTTCCATTAAAGGAGGAAATATTCCTAAGGAATTTATTCCTTCAGTTGAAAAAGGTTTCAAACAAGCTATGATGAACGGTCCTCTTGCGGGTTATGAAGTAGATTCTATGAAAGTTACCTTGACAGATGGGTCTTATCACGATGTGGATTCAGATCAATTGTCGTTCGAACTAGCTGCAAAAATGGGATTCCGTGCAGCAGCAAAAGCAGCCAAAGCGGTGATCATGGAACCAATTATGAAATTGGAAGTGTTAACTCCTGAAGAAAATATGGGAGATATTGTAGGTGATCTTAACCGTCGTCGTGGACATATTAATGACATGAGTGATAGGGCAGGTTCAAAAGTTGTCAAGGCACATGTGCCATTATCAGAAATGTTTGGCTATGTTACGTCATTAAGAACATTATCATCTGGTAGAGCAACATCAACAATGGAATTTTCACACTATGCTGAAACACCTTCAAATATATCTGAAGAAGTGATTAAAGCAGCAAAAGGAGTTGAAGCTTAAAATTTAAGAA
>CBDUIO010000319.1:0-1880 GCA_965367355.1 uncultured Flavobacteriaceae bacterium | reverse complement strand
TTTAAAAAAGCAAAGATTTGCTATACATTTTAAATTAAAAAAATTATCTTTGCACGCGAAAAACAGCTTGTTTTTCATGTTAGAAACATAAGGAAATAATAAACAAAATAGGTAATGTCAAAAGTTACAGGTAAAGTTGCGCAAATTATAGGTCCGGTAATTGATGTTGAATTTTCTAGTGAAGCCGAGCTTCCTAGAATTCATGATTCATTGGAAATTAAAAGAGAAGATGGTTCAATATTAGTACTTGAAGTACAATCTCATATTGGGGAAGATACTGTGAGAACAGTAGCAATGGATTCTTCTGATGGATTAAGCAGAGGGACTGAAGTAGTTGCAACAGGAGCTCCTATTCAAATGCCTGTTGGCGAAGATATTTACGGACGTTTGTTTAATGTTATTGGGG
Organism: uncultured Flavobacteriaceae bacterium; assembly: GCA_965367355.1. Classification (GTDB taxonomy): domain Bacteria; phylum Bacteroidota; class Bacteroidia; order Flavobacteriales; family Flavobacteriaceae; genus Site-B1. The sequence continues at coordinate 1,474 of CBDUIO010000319.1, read as the reverse complement.
ATGCCATTGATGGTTTGGGAAATTTGCCTAAAGCCGGAAATAAAGGATTGCCAATTCATAGACAGGCACCAAAATTTGAAGATTTATCAACCTCTACTGAAGTTCTCTTTACAGGTATTAAAGTGATTGACTTGATCGAGCCTTATGCAAAAGGAGGTAAGATTGGTTTATTTGGAGGTGCAGGTGTTGGAAAAACAGTTTTGATCCAGGAACTTATCAATAATATTGCAAAGGGTCACGGCGGATTGTCAGTTTTTGCTGGTGTTGGAGAAAGAACTCGTGAAGGAAATGATTTACTTCGTGAAATGTTAGAATCCGGAATTATAAAATATGGAGATGACTTCTTACATTCTATGGAAGAAGGCGGATGGGATCTTAAGAAAGTAGATAAAAAAGCAATGCTGGAATCAAAAGCAACTTTTGTCTTCGGACAAATGAATGAGCCTCCGGGAGCACGTGCTCGAGTGGCTTTATCTGGATTGGCGATTGCGGAATATTTCAGGGATGGGTCTGGTGAAGGACAAGGGAAGGATGTTTTATTTTTTATAGATAATATCTTCCGTTTTACTCAGGCTGGATCTGAAGTTTCGGCTTTATTGGGACGTATGCCGTCTGCGGTTGGATATCAGCCGACCCTGGCAACAGAAATGGGTGAAATGCAGGAGCGTATTACATCTACCAAAAGAGGATCGATCACATCGGTACAGGCGGTTTATGTGCCTGCAGATGACTTAACAGATCCTGCGCCGGCTACAACATTTGCCCACCTAGATGCAACCACAGTATTGTCAAGGAAAATTGCTGAGCTAGGAATATATCCGGCAGTGGATCCATTGGATTCAACATCAAGAATTTTAACGGCAGATATATTAGGTAAAGAACATTATGATTGTGCGCAACGCGTAAAAGAATTATTGCAGCGATATAAAGAATTGCAGGATATCATTGCCATTTTAGGAATGGAAGAACTGTCTGAAGAAGATAAATTGGCTGTTGGACGTGCAAGACGTGTTCAACGGTTCTTATCTCAGCCATTCCATGTTGCTGAGCAATTTACTGGAACTCCGGGTGTTTTAGTTGACATTAAAGACACAATCAAAGGATTTAATATGATCATGGATGGTGAATTAGATCATCTTCCTGAAGCCGCTTTCAACCTTAAAGGAAATATCGAGGAAGCGATTGAAGCAGGTGAGAAAATGCTAGCCGACGTATAAAAAAACCAGTAGCTTATGTTCTTAGAAATTGTAACACCGGAAGCAACCTTATTTAGTGGCGAAGTGGAATCTATTGCTGTTCCCGGAGTGAATGGGGAGTTTCAAATGTTAAAAGATCACGCACCTATTATCTCTTTGTTAAAAGAAGGATTTGTTAAGATCTATGGAAATATTGAGTTAAATGAGAATGTTCGGGATAAGTTTGAAAAGCAAAGTAAAGGAACCTGGTTGGCAATTAACTCAGGAACAATTGAATT
>CBDUIO010000318.1:0-1882 GCA_965367355.1 uncultured Flavobacteriaceae bacterium | reverse complement strand
TTATCGGGGAAATTAAATTCCAAATCCCCTTTTTTGTATACAAAGGAAGGTTCAGATTCATCAGTAATCAATTCAGAGTTATCATTCTCTAACACTACGGGAGAATCTTCCGTTTGATCAACATTAACTGCCTCTTGCGTTACTTCACCTGTATCCTGACACACTTCCTTAATGACACATGCATGATACCACATTCCGAATACGGAATAGATAAGAAAAACAAAAAAAGCCAGTAAAAAGTTTTTCATGGAATAGCTTGAATTATTGACTACTAAAGTTATGAAAATTGTAAATTAATATGGAAATATTACACTACTATTTTTAAAACAAAGACATCAGAAGAAATCTGATGCCTTTTAATAAAAACTATGATCGCGTTTAGCTGATCCAGCCTTTAACGATCGATCTTTTAGAATACCATAAGAGGAATATGCCTATGACCATTACCAAAATTGGCATAACTACGGCTCCCGGACCATAAACTTCCATCGCCTTGCTTATAAACAGATTATAGACCATTTGAACTACAATTCCAATAAGTGAAAGCAAGAACAGGGATTTAGCCCAGCTTTTTCTTAACAACAGAGCAATGCAACCTAATGCACCTGCAAATACGGCAATAGCAAAAGCACCTATTGCCCATGGTGGTGTGTTGGCTATCATTTCAAGTTGTTCCGGTGTGTACATGGCTTTAAAACCTTCGGTAAGATAGGCCTGTTGCAAATAAGCATTTACCCCCATTAGATTCCATAGTAATGCAATAATACCAATTACCCAAAACCATACAGGTGGTTTAGTAGAAGAATTTGTCATAATTATTAATATTTAGTTAGTTAATGAGAATACAATTTACAAATATTTTGTAATAAAGTATAAAATAGCGTTCTTGTTAGTTGAATTTATTTACCTGAAATTTATAATTTGAAGCGCTATTATTACCTCATAACCATACAATTTTTAGGATACAGATTTCACGGTTGGCAAAAACAGCCCAATGTAAAAACTGTTCATTTAATGATCGACAGGACGTTGAAGTTTATTCTTAATAAAACAAAATTCAAAACTTTAGGAGCGGGAAGGACAGACGCGATGGTATCCGCACAGGAAGCAGCGTTCGAACTATTTATTGAAGATCCAATAACCAATTTTGACCAGTTCATGGCAGAATTCAATTTAAATCTCCCTCAGGACATCAGGGCACTATCAATAAAGGAAGTAGATGCAGATTTTAACATCATACAGAACTCGAAGATCAAAGAGTATCTTTATTTATTCTCTCAGGGCACCAAAAATCATCCGTTTTGTGCCCCATTGCTTACCACCATACTGGAGCCACTTGATATTGAGATTATGAAACAGGGCGCCAAATTGTTTCAAGGCAAACATAACTTTAAAACCTATTGTTACAAGCCCACGAGCAATGGAAAATATACCAGAACGATCATACTTTCAGAACTGGTGGAAAACGATATTATCACGGCTAATTTCTTCCCAAAGGACACATATATATTAAGGATTAAAGGCAAAGGCTTTTTGCGAAACCAGATACGATTGATGATGGGATGTTTAATTAAACTGGGTAGAGGAGAGGTCACCCTGGATTATATTAAAATGAGTCTGGAGCCTGACAGCACAGAGGTTATGGACTATATTGCGCCTGCATCAGGGTTGATTCTAAATAAAATAGAATTTGAATAGAATCCTATTTTTTGTAAATTCAGCTAAATAAAAAGATTATGATCGATACAATACCGAAGGAGACTTTCACATTTCTTAAGAAGTTAGAAAAAAATAATAACAGAGATTGGTTCAATGAACATAAAGCAGAATTTAAATCAATTGAAACCAAGGTAAAAGGCTATTATGAAAGTGTCCTTAAGAA
>CBDUIO010000317.1:0-1891 GCA_965367355.1 uncultured Flavobacteriaceae bacterium | reverse complement strand
GCTTTTGCTCCCATAACGGCTGAAGAATCGTCTGTTCCCTTTTTTATCCATCTTCGTTCCTGAATTCCCGTGCGTTCCTGGATCCATTCGTCACTGGTATCCATCATTTTCGAAAGATCGTCATTCGTTACGATATTATCAGGTAAATACTTACCAAGCCCAATTATTTTTGAATTATACATAATCAATATTTAATCAAAGCAAAGTACAACAACTCAAACAAAATTCCAATTAATAAAATTCAATTTATGATCAAAATAATGATCATAAAAATTGAATTACTTTACTCACAATACTACCTATAAATAGTGCCACTTTGTCACTTTTTAGGAATTGGCATTTTTGTTGTCTTATTAAATCAAACTAAATAAAATTAAAAAATACAGATCATGACAAAAGGAAATATTAATGTTTCAGTTGAGAATATCTTTCCACTAATTAAAAAATTCTTGTATAGCGATCACGAGATCTTCTTACGTGAGCTAATAAGCAATGCTACAGACGCGACTCTAAAATTAAAACACTTAACAAGTATTGGTGAAGCTAAGGTAGAATATGGAAATCCGATCATTGAAGTTAAAGTCGACAAAAAAGGTAAAAAACTTCATATTATTGATCAGGGAATTGGCATGACAGCCGAAGAAGTTGAAAAATATATCAACGAGATTGCTTTTTCCGGTGCTGAGGAATTTTTAGAAAAATATAAAGATTCAGGGAAAGATTCAGGAATCATAGGACACTTTGGTCTTGGTTTCTATTCATCTTTTATGGTGGCTGAAAAGGTTGAGATCTTAACCAAGTCTTATAAAGATGAGCCTGCAGCCCACTGGGTTTGTGATGGCAGTCCAGAATTTACACTAACAAAAGGAAAGAAAAAAGACAGAGGTACAGAGATTATACTTCATATCGCTAAAGATGAGAAGACTTTTTTAGAAGAATCAAAGATTCGTGAACTATTATTGAAGTATAACAAGTTCATGCCTATTCCAATAAAATTCGGAACCAAGGAAATCAATGACCCGGACTTCAAGCCAAAAACAATAAAAGATAAGGACGGTAAAGAAACTACTGAACCACATAAAAAGATCACAGTAGATGATATCATCAACAATCCAAATCCTGCCTGGACAAAACAACCTGCAGATCTTAAGGATGAGGATTACAAATCATTCTACAGAGAGTTGTATCCAATGCAATTCGAAGAACCATTATTCCATATTCATTTAAATGTCGATTATCCTTTTAACCTGACCGGAATACTCTATTTTCCTAAGTTGACAAACGACCTCAACATACAAAAGGACAGGATTCAGTTATTCCAGAACCAGGTTTTTGTTACCGATAATGTCGAAGGAATTGTGCCGGAATTCTTAACCATGCTTCGTGGTGTAATTGATTCACCGGATATTCCACTAAACGTATCTCGTTCTTATCTGCAAGCCGATGGAGCTGTTAAAAAGATATCTTCTTATATAACTCGTAAAGTTGCAGACAAATTGAAATCCTTATTTAACAACAATAGAGAAGATTTCGAGAAAAAATGGAACGATATCAAGATCGTGATTGAATACGGAATGCTTTCTGAAGAGAAATTCTTTGAAAAAGCAGATGCCTTTGCATTGTACCCCTCAGTAGATGGTAAGTATTATACATACGACGAATTGTATAACAAAATAAAGGCGAATCAAACAGACAAAGATGATAAACTGGTCATCCTTTATGCATCTGATAAGGATGAGCAACACAGTTATATTGATGCTGCAAAAGCAAAAGGATATGAAGTGTTGTTATTGGACTCTCCAATTGTAAGTCACCTTATCCAGAAATTGGAAAGTACTAAAGAAAAAATAACATTCTCACGTGTTGATGCCGATCATATTGATAACCTGAT
>CBDUIO010000316.1:0-1962 GCA_965367355.1 uncultured Flavobacteriaceae bacterium | reverse complement strand
TCTGGATGGACAAATTCACAATACGGAATTTAGAGCTTTACAGCTCACCAAATAACAATGCCATAACACTTTTAAATATTATTGATAAAACAAGTTCTCCAATGGGCGGACGACTGTTGAAAAGATGGCTGGCATTACCACTTAAAAACGTTGAAAAGATTAAGAATCGGCATGACGTTGTTCAGTTTTTATTGAATAATAATTCTGTTTTGCAAAAAACACAAAACCAAATTAAGCGTGTTGGAGATATTGAACGATTAATTTCTAAAGTTGCTACCGGAAAAATAAATCCGCGAGAGGTTATTCACTTAAAAAATTCGTTAGAAGCAATTGTGCCCATAAAGTCGTTGGCAGTAAATTCTGAAAATGAATCCTTAAAAATTATTGGAGACAACTTACAGGAATGTTCACTTTTAAGAGACAAAATAAAAGAAACTTTATATGAAGATGCCCCAGTCAATATTTTAAAAGGTAAGACTATTTCATCCGATTTTTCAACAGAATTAAAAGAATTGCGTGAATTGGCATTTTCAGGTAAGGATTATTTAGATAAAATGCTTCAGCGAGAATCTGAAGCTACTGGAATACCATCTTTAAAAATAGCTTCAAATAATGTTTTTGGATATTATATTGAAGTAAGAAATACGCACAAAGACAAGGTGCCGGAAGAATGGATACGCAAGCAAACATTAGTAAGTGCAGAGCGTTACATTACAGAGGAGTTAAAGGAATACGAATCTAAGATCCTGGGCGCTGAGGAACGCATTCTAGCCATTGAACAACAATTGTTTATGGAATTGGTAAACTGGATGCATGCATTTATAAAACCGGTACAACTCAATGCCGGTTTAATTGGTCAGTTGGATTGTTTATGTGGTTTTGCACAACTGGCTAAAGAAAATAACTATGTGTATCCTGATATCGATGATTCCTATGACCTTGATATAAAAGAAGGTCGACATCCGGTTATAGAGAAGCAGTTGCCACTAGGTGAATCCTACATCGCAAATGACCTGTTTCTGGATAGAGATTCACAACAGATCATAATGATCACAGGCCCTAATATGTCCGGTAAATCGGCTATTTTAAGGCAAACAGCATTGATTGTTTTACTGGCTCAGATTGGCAGTTTCGTGCCCGCAAAATCAGCACGTATTGGTTTGGTGGACAAAATTTTCACAAGGGTAGGAGCCAGCGATAATATATCCATGGGAGAATCGACCTTTATGGTGGAAATGAACGAAACCGCTTCCATTTTAAATAATATATCAGACCGTAGTTTGGTGTTATTAGATGAAATAGGCCGTGGTACGAGCACCTATGATGGTATCTCCATAGCCTGGGCCATAAGTGAATATTTACACGAACATCCTTCAAGAGCCAAGACCTTGTTTGCAACGCATTATCATGAATTGAACGAAATGACCGAAACATTTGAAAGGATTAAGAATTTTAATGTTTCTGTAAAGGAATTAAAGGACACTGTTTTGTTTATGCGAAAGCTTGTTGAAGGAGGTAGCGAGCATAGTTTTGGTATACATGTAGCAAAAATGGCCGGTATGCCACAACAAGTGATTCAAAGAGCCAATAAGATTTTAAAGAAATTGGAAAAATCACATTCCAGTGAAGAATTAACCGATAAGGTAAAATCTTTAAAAGATGAAATGCAACTGAGTTTCTTTAATCTGGATGATCCGCTTTTAGAAGAGATCAAAGAAGAAATTCTGAATATCGATATTGATGTTTTAACGCCTGTAGAAGCATTAATGAAACTTAATGGAATTAAGCGAATGTTGCTAAAAAAGAAAAGGGCTTAATTTAAATTCTTTTTATAAAAAAGGCTTTGCTTTTACTAGAAATATTATAAATTTGCATCCGCAATCATGGGTTGCACGTTCATTAAAACACGCGAAAGTAGCTCAGGGGTAGAGCATCACCTTGCCAAGGTGAGGGTCGCGGGTT
>CBDUIO010000315.1:0-2025 GCA_965367355.1 uncultured Flavobacteriaceae bacterium | reverse complement strand
CCTGCGTTGGGCGTTGTTCATGATAACTGTTGGTTGACATGCCATCAAATCCTATAGTACCAAAAAGTTGTTCATAATACAAACTTCCATCAGGTTTCCTGAATTGTGTATGTCTTTTAGGTGGGATTTTACCCAGTTTATGATAAAATGGCATAATAATTATATTTTTTTGATTAGAAGATTATTTACTTTAACTGATCTATTACAAATATCGTGAAATTTGGAGTAAAATCTTTTTTCCTGTTAAAAAGCGTTAAAACCATAAACCTAAATTAAAAAACCAATAGCCTTCATTAGTTTCGGGAGAATATGAATATTTCCCTTCTATTGGTCCTAAAAATGTTTCAAGTGAGTATCCTAAAGCATAACCGGTAAAATCGGGATCTGTGAACCATTCTGCATTTTCGAAAATATCATCTGCTACATTTGCAAAATTGGAAGAAAAAATGATGTGGTTCTTATTGAATATTTCATAATCTAAATTTATGGTGCCTTTTACAAAACTGTTACCTGTTATTGATATAAAGTCATAACCATAAAAGGAAACAAAATTATTTATAAAGTTGTTCCCATATCCTCCTAAGACAAAATTGAGGGAATTTACAGAGTTGTTCCCAACCTGAAAACCTCCCTGAGTATTAAGATGTAAAGAAAACCTATTGGAAAGTTTAAAGGCATAACCAATGTCTGCTTTTGCAATGGAGAATTCCGCAAAATCATTATTGAAGTCGGATGAGAAGAGGTATAAATTAAAATCACCATTAAAATAGAATCCCTTTGAAGGGAAATATTTATTATCGTAGGTATCATATTTTAAATTTCCGAAAAAACTAAAAAAGTCACTGTCTTCAAAGACGGTTTTATCATCATTACTGTTTTCAACATAAGTTTCAGAGTCATAATTCAAATGTTTCAATTCGGCGCCTATCCTAAGCCTGAAATCTTTTTTAAATAGCGTCTGCAAATAGGCTTGATTCGTAAAATCAACAAGTTGGACATCTATTTTATTCAAAGTCGTATTTTCAAGATCTTCAGGCGAGAGAAGTAGTGCAGCACTTACATTTCTGTTAAAAGTATTTAATCTAGAATTTATGCCAATACTCCAATAGAGCCCCTTATCGATGTAATATTCAAAATTGTATCTGATATTATCTCCTAAAATTAAATCGATGGATGTAAGATCATTATTGAAGAACAAACGTTTATGGGTTAAATTGATCAAAGCTGCACTCTTATATAATTCGTCAAAATGCAAACTTGCCTTTAGTAGAGTTTTGTTCTCACTTTCCTTAATATTTGCGTTTAAATGATATCCATCAATATCACGCTGGAACTGGTATGAAAAGTCATCAAAATTGTTAGTAGCAACCAAATTGTTTACGCCATTTATGAAATCATCATAGCTAATGGTTTGATTGTTCTTTAATTTTAATTTACCAAGAATATACGATCTTGAATAATTTTCATTTCCGTTTATTCTAATTGTTTTGATCTTTAAGCTATCCAACTGAGGTGGATGGATAACTTTTAATGGTTTTTTACTTTGATTTTTGGCAATTTCATTAAGTTTATCCATATGGATATTAGCGGCTTTTTCACCATTTGATATGATTTTCTTCCCTTCGTTAAAAGACACAACATTAAAATCTTCAATGTTTGGCCTTATATAGACATCGGTCAATTTTGATTTCACACTCATATCTCTGATCGTTCGATAATTATTGATCTGAAGTAAAATATCTGGAGCTGATTTTAATCCGGCCCTGTCGAGGAGGTCATCCTGTACATCCACACCAATTATCACGTCTACTCCTTTAGCTTTGAGTTCGTTAATTGGATAATTATTTGTCACACCACCATCAATAAGCATCCTATCGTTAATGTAGACCGGTTGAAACAATGATGGCAATGCACCACTGGCTCTAACAGACTGAGCTAAATTTCCTGAATCTAAAATCACGCTTTGACCTGTCTCAGCATCTGTAGCCATGCAGAAAAATGGTATTGGTAATAAATTGAAATCAT
>CBDUIO010000314.1:0-2056 GCA_965367355.1 uncultured Flavobacteriaceae bacterium | reverse complement strand
ACCTATCTATTTCTCCTGCATTGGAGACAAGTATCATTCATTTTGAAGAGGCTGCTAATACATTTGTTGATGATAATGGGGTTGAACTAATAACAGTTACAGATACAGTTTACGTTGATATTTTTAGTGATGCTTTTGTTGTAGACAATCTGGTAAAGGCCGAATTTCAATTTGAAGCAACTAACACTATAAACAGAGCATTCCAGACCAATATTGACTTCTATAATGATGCTTTTGAAATGCAACACAACTTTAGTTTTGGCGTACCTGCTTCACCCACTAATGAAGACGTCGTTGTGGAATATATCGAGACTTTTGTTGATCAGGAATTAGAAGCCTTAAAATCAACAACAAATTTGGTATTGACTTTTACATTATTACCGAGTAATGACGGTTCTATACTTCAAGACACTACTCCGGGAAATTTAAAACTGAGATCAAAGGCCTCCTTTTATTTGGAAATAATACCGTCTGAATGATTCGTATATGCTGGTTATTTTTTTTGTTGACTTGCTATAGCTTTTCTCAAAATAAGCAGGTTTTATATGGATTTAATGAAATTCCTCAATCCCATTTGTTGAATCCGGGGAGCTTGGTATCACATGACTGGTATGTTGGTGTACCATTGTTATCAAAAATTCATGCCCAGTTCGGGACGTCTGAAATATCGATATACGATCTTTTTGCAGATGATGGTTTAGACTTTAATGCTAAATTGCAAAAAGCAATTTACAGCATGGATTCTAAAGATCATTTTGCAGTGAATCAGCAGCTGGAGATAATTTCCGGAGGATTTGCATTTGGAAACTATTTTGAAAAAGATCAGTTCATATCTTTTGGTTTGTACCAGGAAACCGATGTGTTTATTTACTTTCCTAAGGACTATGCAATTTTAGCATATGAAGGAAACCAAAACAACATCAACAGAGTTTTTGATCTAAGCCATTTAAACGCACAGGCAGAATTACTCTCGGTTTTTTATGTAGGATACAACAAAAAATTAAATAAAAAATTAACTGTCGGAGCAAGAGGAAAGATATATTCAAGCCTTATAAACTTTAGCTCAACCAATAACTCAGGAACCTTTATTACGGTTCCCGGAGAGAATAATTATTACGATCATATTTTTGATTTGAATCTGCAATTAAACACATCTGGAGCTTCCTCGATGCTCAATGATGACAATTCAGATTTTTCAAAAGATATAAAAGAAATAAGAAATAGAATCCTGTTCGGAGGTAATTTAGGATTGGGATTTGATATAGGTTTTACGTATCAACCCAAAGATCAATGGACCATAACAGGAAGCTTGCAGGATATTGGGTTTATTTCCCATAGTAAGGATATCGAAAATTATTCATTAAACGGATCTTACAGATTTGATGGTATAAACCCGGTGTTTGAAGAAAGTGAACAAGGACAATCTGCTGAAGCGTATTGGAATGAAATTGCTGAAGAATTTGAGGACTTATTCACCTTAGAAGAGTCCGCTTCAAAATTTACAACCTGGAGACCTGTAAAATTTAATGCATCCTTAGATTATGCGTTCGGCGAGAAAATAAGTAAGGAATGTAACTGTATAGAGGAAGATTCAGGCTATATGAACAAAATTGGAGTCCAATTGTTTTCTGTGAATAGGCCAAGGAATCCACTATTTGCATTTACAACTTATTACTACAGAAGATTAATAGATCAAATACGGATCAAAGCCACTTATACATTGGATTCATATTCATTTACAAATTTAGGATTGGGAATGTCTGCCCATTTAGGCAATATAAATGTTTATTTTTTAGTAGATAATTTATTGGAATTTCAGAATTTAGCTAATGCGCAAAGTGTATCTTTACAGCTAGGATTAAATTATATTTTTAAATCAAATGAAAACTAAATTCGCAATAATATTTCTCCTTTTGTTTGTGATTATTTCAGCATCTGGACAATCAAGCTTGAATAATTATAAATATGTCATCGTTCCAAAGAAATTTGATTTCTTAAAGGAAGCAGATCAATATCAATTGAATTCGCTAACAAAATTTTTACTGGATAAAGAAAA
>CBDUIO010000313.1:0-2075 GCA_965367355.1 uncultured Flavobacteriaceae bacterium | reverse complement strand
ATGAGAACAAAATCACTTAAAAAGAATAAGATCAATGTGGTAACGCTTGGTTGCAGCAAGAATGTATACGACAGTGAGATTCTCATGGGGCAACTAAAAGCCAGCGGGAAAAATGTAGTGCATGAAGAGGATGGCAACATCGTTGTGATAAATACCTGTGGTTTTATCAATAACGCAAAGGAGGAAAGTGTGAATACAATTCTTGAATTCATGCAGAAAAAAGAAGATGGTGAGGTGGATAAAGTTTTTGTTACAGGGTGTTTAAGTGAACGTTATAAACCAGATCTTCAAAAGGAAATTCCCAATGTAGATGAATACTTTGGAACAACAGAATTACCACAATTATTGAAGGCTTTGGGAGCCGATTATAAACACGAATTGATTGGCGAACGATTAACGACGACTCCTAAAAATTATGCCTATTTAAAAATTGCCGAAGGCTGTGACAGACCCTGTAGTTTTTGTGCCATTCCGTTAATGCGAGGTAAACACAAGTCTACACCAATAGAGGACATTGTCATTGAGGCAGAAAAATTAGCTGCAAAAGGGGTTAAAGAACTTATTTTGATAGCTCAGGATCTCACATATTATGGACTAGATCTCTATAAAAAAAGAAATCTTGCTGAACTTCTTAAAGAGTTGGTAAAAGTAGAAGGTATAGAGTGGATTCGTTTGCATTATGCGTTTCCAACAGGTTTCCCAATGGATGTTCTTGACGTGATGAATGAAGAACCAAAGATATGTAACTACTTAGATATTCCTTTACAGCATATTTCAGATTCTATTTTAAAAAGTATGCGTCGTGGGACTACCAAAGAGAAAACAACTAAACTGATTCAGGAATTCAGGAAAGCTGTGCCTAATATGACAATAAGAACTACTCTGATTGTTGGATATCCCGGTGAAACGGAAGAAGATTATCAATTACTTAAAAATTGGGTCAAAGAGATGCGTTTTGAACGCTTAGGTTGCTTTACCTATAGTCATGAAGAGAATACTCATGCCTTTAATTTAATTGATGATGTTCCGGAAGAAGTAAAGCAGGAACGAGCCAATGAGATCATGGAAATTCAATCGCAGATATCATGGGAATTGAACCAGCAAAAAATTGGGAAGACCTTTAAAGTGGTAATAGACAGAAAAGAAGGCAACTATTTTGTAGGTAGAACCGAGTTTGATTCACCGGATGTAGACAACGAAGTACTTATTGATGCTACTAAAAATCACTTAAAAACAGGTGAATTTGCCATGGTAAAAATTACCGAAGCTGCCGATTTTGATTTATATGGAGAAATTGCACTTATCTAACACTTTAGTATTATTTCAAAATAATATTGCTTTGTTTTTCTATACAGACAATCTTAACTCCTTAAATTTCTTATTTGTGAAACAAGTTGAGTTTTTTAGATAAATTTCTCAAGTATAAAGCTCAAATGAAATTTATTTTTATAGATTTTCAATAACCCTTTTTAACTTATCTCGAACTTCATTTGCAATATGTCCCAAGGATTCATTCTTTACTGAAGCCATGGATGATATTGGATCTACGGCAGAAATTTCTATTTTTCCGTGTTCCTTTTCTTGGATTATTATGTTGCAAGGTAACATTGTGCCAATTTTATCCTCAGCTTGTAATGCTTTATAGGCAAAAGGGGCATTACATGCACCTAATATCTTATAATTGTAAAAATCAACATTTAACTTTTTCTTCAATGTTGCTTTAATATCAATTTCCGTTAACACACCGAAACCTTCTTTTTCAAGTCCTTTTGTTGCTTTTTCAATTGCTTCATTAAAAGTTGTGTTATTTAATGTGTTTGTAAAATAATAATCTTTCATTCTATGTATAAAGTTTTAATAAAAACTAAACTTAAATTAATTTCTGTTTATCTAAATTTTCGTTTTGATATTAATTAGAAGAGAAATAAAAATTCATTATTCTTTATTTCGCTTAACCTGCTTACTAATTTTCTTAATCGCAGATTCAATAGATTTTTCAGGTTCAATGATATTAAATTCGCCCCAAAATTCAGGATCAGAAAATCCGGAGGCTTCATCTGCAAATATTACTGACG
>CBDUIO010000312.1:0-2093 GCA_965367355.1 uncultured Flavobacteriaceae bacterium | reverse complement strand
AACCCTTCGATAAGAATATTAGGGTCTTCGGACAAAGTTTTAAGTGTTTCGTCCTACATTAATTATGCTTTATTGTTTATTAATTTATTTTAGTGAAACTTTAATATTAACTAACTTAAAAATTTAAACCATGGGAAAACCAGTAAGTATTACATTAACCGTTGAAGCAAGCACTCTTTATGGGAAGCCATATCCACCAGCACAGTCGGTGGTAGATGGTTTATGTTCATTGGCAGATACCAATCACGGAAATTCACCTAACGGAAAAATAGAAGATTTCACATCACAGGTGTATATCAACAATAATGTAACTTGGATAGGTGCCACGAAATATCCAACAGGAGTAGATCGTGGATATTCGGTTGCAATTAATAGTGTTGTTCATGAAACTGACGCAAATGACCCCAATGATGTTCCTTTTTTTCCTTCACCTGCCTTAGGGTCACCTGGTAGAAGTGGAAACGTTAGTTTAACAGTAACTGACGATAGTAATTTAGATGGGAAACATGATGTATATACCATCAATTTCAGTGTATATGCAACGGGTAATAATCATTTGAATTATAAAATAGATCCAAAATTAAGTGGTAATCCGAATTAATTGAAGTTGATAAAACATTTATTTAAAATCTGGGCCGTTGGTTGTTTCATTTGTCTCCATGGCTTAATTGGTCTGGCCCAAAATCAAAGTGTGGCTGATAGTCTTGCAAATATTTATCAAAGGGATAATCTTGAAGGTCATGCAAAATTAGAATTACTTGAAAATCTATCTTTTAATGAACGTAATGACCTTGCTTTATCGTTAAAATATGCTGAGGAATTGATAAACCTTGCGATGTCCGAAAAAGATTATAAATACCTCACCGAAGGCTATATTCAAAAAGGAAACATAAATAGATTGCTTGGTAATTTAGAGATTGCCTTAAATGCTTTTTTTAAGGGAGCTGAAGCTGCTATAAAAATTGAATATATAAGTGGAGAAGGAATTGCTAATATGTCAATAGCGGATGTTTATTCCTTAATGGGAAATTCTAATAATGCCGAGATCTATTATAGTAAAGCCATTAAATTATTAAGAAATACAGAAGATAATATTTCCTTAGCAACGGCTTTATTGAATGCCGGAGACGAATCTTTTAACATAAAAAAATACGATGCTGCATTAAAGTATTTTGAAGAGTCAGGTCAAATTTTTGAGAATGCCAATTATCTAATTGGTACAGCATATAACGTAGGTAATATTGGAATGGTTTATGCCGAAAAAGGTCAGGATGAATTGGCAGAAAAAAATATCCAAGAAGCAATAATGATTCTTGAGAAACTGAAGGATTATTCACCTATAACGGTCTATCTTACTTATATGGCTGATATTTATTCCAGAAAAGGCAATATGAAAATCGCATTTTCTTACGCTCAAAAAAGTCTTGACTTAGCAAAAAAATATGGACTTAAAAAAGAGATCGGTGATGCCAACCTCAAACTCTCTGAACTTTATGAAAAAGCAGGAGACCAAGTAACATCTTATAAATATTACAAAGACCATATTGCCTATCGAGATAGTGTAAAGAATATACAATCGGTTCAGCAATTGGCAGATATACGTACAAATTACGAGGTCTCTCAAAAGCAAACGGAAGTAAACCTGTTAAACCAGGAAAAAAAGAACCAGCGCATTGTGGTTATTGCCACAGCCATTGCCTTATTTTTGATAGGGTTGTTGGCTATTGGTTTATTCAGGAGGAATAAATTCATACAAAGAACCAAAAAGATCATCGAAGAAGAAAAGCACCGCTCAGACAGTTTATTATTAAATATCCTCCCTGAAGAAACCGCTCAGGAACTTAAAGATAATGGCAGGGTTGAGGCCAAACAATTTAATGCCGTTACGGTGTTATTTACCGACTTTAAAGGTTTTACACAATATTCCGAGAATTTATCTCCTCAGGCACTGGTAGAAACCTTAGGTACGTATTTTTCTAAATTCGATGAGATTGTTGAAAGGCATGGGCTAGAAAAGATAAAGACCATAGGCGATGCTTATATGTGTGCCGGTGGGTTGCCTTTTCCTTCAGAAGATCATGCCCATAAAATGA
>CBDUIO010000311.1:0-2099 GCA_965367355.1 uncultured Flavobacteriaceae bacterium | reverse complement strand
CCGGAATCCATGAAACCGTATGCTTATTCAGATGGTCCTTTATCCATAGGTAATGGTCAAACCATTTCGCAGCCCTATATTGTAGCTTATATGACGCAGGAATTAAAATTAAAACCGGAGCATCGTGTACTTGAGATAGGAACAGGATCGGGATACCAGGCTGCTGTTCTGGCTGAAATTGTAGATTCCGTTTATACCATTGAAATTGTTGAACCACTGGGAATTAAGGCACAAAAAACCTTAAAACACTTAGGGTACACCAATATTAAAACCAAGATTGGAGACGGATACCATGGTTGGCCTGATAAAGCTCCTTTTGATGCCATCATAGTTACGGCTGCTGCTAATGAAATTCCTCCGGCATTACTGGATCAATTGGCCGAAGGCGGGCGGTTGATAATCCCTGTTGGGCAGTCAAGATTCCACAGTAACCTTGTTCTTGCCACCAAGAAGAATGGAAAAATAAAAACTAAGAAGCTCATTGGAGTTGCTTTCGTGCCATTTACAAGGAATAAAGAATGAGCAAATTGACTAAACACTTATTATTTTTAGAGAAGTAATTTTATAATCAATGTCTAGGAACTGTTTTAGAAAATTTAAATCGTAATTTTAAGTCGATGCGATGTAGTTTAACACCTATTACGTTGACTATTTTGAAGATTGGCCGCATTGGTAACATCTCTATGAAACGACGTATTAAAATCTTAAAACATGCCTAAATAGTGAAATTGTAATACTGTAAAAATGAAAAATATTTCAAAACTCTTGTTGATTACTTTCAGTTTTTTAGTGGTCAACACACAAGCACAAGTTACTTATGAATCTGCTTTTCCGAATTTAACTTTTAATTTCCCGGTAGAATTACAATCGCCTGCAGATAACACAGACAGGATGTTTGTTGTTGAACAACCGGGTGTTATTAAGGTCTTCCCAAGAGATGAAAATACTTTGGCTACTGAAGTCAGTACGTTTCTTGATATTACAGATCGTGTTTATTATTCAAGCGGACAGGAAATAGGATTATTGGGTTTAGCCTTTCATCCTGATTTTAATAGTAATGGCTATTACTATGTGTACTATACAACCCAAAGCCCGGTATCCGGCATTTCAGTAAGAATGGTTCTTTCAAGATTTTCTGTGGACCCTGGAAACATTAATTTCTCCGATCCTAGCAGCGAGTTGGTCTTGTTTCAGTTTGATAAAAACCAGAATAACAGTAATCATAACGGAGGTAAAATAGCTTTTGGACCTGATGGATACCTATACATTTCATTCGGTGATGGAGGTGGTGGTAATGATCCTCAAAATAATGCCCAGAATATTAATAATGTTTTTGGCAGTATATGCCGTATTGATGTGGATCTAGACGGTAGCAACCCTTTAGAAACCAATCCTGATCTGCCTGATGGGAATTATGAAATACCTCAGGATAATCCTTTTGTTGGTGTTGATGGTCTGGACGAGATCTACGTATATGGTTTGCGAAATACCTGGAAATTCTCTTTTGATATTCCTACAGGCCGATTATGGGGAGCCGATGTTGGTCAGGGCACTTTTGAGGAAATTAATATCATCCAAAATGGAGAGAATTATGGCTGGAGTCGTTATGAGGCAAATTTATTGGTGAATAACAATGTGGTCATTAATGAACCTGTGACATTTCCCATATATTTTTATGACAGGTTGGAGGGCGATCAGTCTGTTACCGGTGGTTTCGTTTATCGCGGTTCTGCCATTACAAGTACAGATCCCGATATATACTCTAAATACATTTTTGGAGATTATGTATCCGGTCGTGTTTGGGCGCTCGATTATAATTCGACAACGGGCGATACCACAAGAACATTTTTATTTGATTTGAATGGTGAATATGTGTCATGCTTTGCACAGGATAATTTTGGAGAGATCTATTTTTCAGACTACAGGTCGAATGCAAAGATCTATAAGATCGTAGATGGCATAACACCATCTCCCGGAACAGCCGTTAATGGCGTTGGATTTTGGGAAGAAATGGATCCGAATATAATAAATGGTGAAGTTATGGCTATTGATGAATCCATTAATGGCGATATATATTTTGGAGGTAATTTTAGTCAGGC
>CBDUIO010000310.1:0-2105 GCA_965367355.1 uncultured Flavobacteriaceae bacterium | reverse complement strand
GCAATATTCTGCTGTGAACTTACCGGAGTCTCAATATCCAGCATAGGGTAGTAGGACGCATTGATATGCGCCAGATTTTCGTTGGCAAAAGTGTATTTTATCTCACCATCGGCCACCATTCTAATGATCTCATCTGTAGAGAGGTAACCATCTAAGATATCGATAACTATGTCGCCACCAATTTCTTTGGACAGGTTTTTTAAGCGCGCATAATAATTGGTGTTTTTACGCACCGAAACCGTATCTCCTATCAGGTCCAGCGGATCCTGAACCAGCTGATCCTTTATCTGGTCAAGGGTCATTCGTCGCCAGTTATCGGGTTTTCGTTGAACCAGAACCTGTCGGGTCACATAAAGCGGATCTGTATACGCGACGTATTTCTTTCTTTCAGAAATTATGGCAAGTCCATGAGCCACAATATCTACCTCACCCTGAGTGAGATCGTACAACATATTGTCAAGATTTTTGGCAAGGATAATTTCTAATTCGAGGCCTAGATGATCGGCCAGCTGACTCACCAGTTCGTATTCGTAACCCATAGGTTCCCCCTTATACAAAAAGTAACTGGTTGCACTGTAGGTGAGTAATGCTTTAAGCTTGCCATCCTTTTTGATATCATCAAGATCTCTTTCTACAGCATTTACCAATAGTACTTGTTCCTCATCTTTTTCTATGGCTGTATCACAGGACCAGCTCATAAAAATCAACAGGATCAAAATTCTTATTTTGTACTTCATAAGGCACTGAAAATAAGACGCTTTTGCCTAATCTGGCAAAAAAGTCACTATAGTAAATGGGACAAAGTGGATGTGCTTTGTATTGATAAATATAACATTTTAATTTTTTTGTGCCTGTTTTTTCCGGCTGCAATACTTAAAAGAAGGTTGTAAGGAACAAAAGATCGCAGGACCTTTTATAAAATTTATTGCTAAGATCTTAAAGTAATTATATTGACCATTATCATTGTTTAACCCTTATAGAAAAACTAATTTAATAGTTAATTCGGGAATTTAATTTTACTAACTTGTATTGAATGCAATAAAATAAAACATTATGAAACCAATGACTAAAATTGCATCTGTCATTTTGGCTCTGGTAGGGCTGCTTCATCTGGCTAGGGTCTTATATAAAACTAATGTGTTGATAGATAACTTTGAATTACCATTGTGGGTAAGTATGGTAGGCTTTACCGTAGCTTCCCTTTTAAGCTTTGGATTGTGGCGGGAATCAAAACAATTGAATTAAGCGTCATTGTTTTACTTGAGAGGAACTATTATCAGTTCCTGAAAAAACATCGATGCTAGGATTGTATTCTGTTGTGTCTGTTTTAATCAAAACTAATTTTTATACCGCCAAAACACTTTGCAAATAAATTATACAAAATAGCTTCAATACCGCCTAAGATAAAACCGGCACCGGCGCCTATTAATGGCATCCCGATCAAGGCTCCAAAGGCCAAAAAGGTGCCATAACTTAATCCCGGCGTTTCATTGGTAATGATCAAATCCAGACTTACCAGCGTGTCTATGGCTAAGCCTCCGAAAGAATACAAGATGCCCATTAATAGTCCTACCAAACCAAATAATAGGGCCTGGAACAATGCAAAGGAAATCACTTTGATCTTTTTCAGTTTTTTCATCAAAAATGGTTGTTTTTAAGATTAAAAAGCTGATTTAGGGAGGTTTGTTAAATACAATATACACAAAATTAGTCTGATATTGAGATTACGTACTTGGGATGCCATTGGAAATTTAAAAAAGAATACTAATAAACTTGGATTTTCAGGATGGATGTTTAGGCTTTTGTTTAAAGATTTTTAAGTATTGCTTTAATGGATTTGCATTGTTTTTAGTATATTCAACTCTTAATTAAATTTTCTAACTACTAACTAATTATTCCATGAACAAAAAAATATGGGTCTGGTCCATCACTGCGGCGCTGGCGGGATTTCTTTTTGGTTTTGACACCGTAGTCATATCGGGAGCAGAAAAAACATTACAATCTATTTGGAACTCATCTGATGCATTTCATGGCATTGTCGTTATAGGCATGGCTCTATGGGGAACCGTTGTAGGTGCCTTTTTTGGGGGAATTCCAACCAACAG
>CBDUIO010000309.1:0-2111 GCA_965367355.1 uncultured Flavobacteriaceae bacterium | reverse complement strand
AGGGTCATGTTCCTTTGAGTTTTTAACAGGATTGTATATTCTAAGCGTGTTAATACCTGTTTCTCCTGCCTGCATTTGAAGTTGTGGAAAATGGATGCCCGGTTCAAAATCTAAAAACATCTTGGATAAATGGGTAGTTGCTTCCTGCCAGGGTTGCCAAAGACTGTGCGTAAAAAATGAAACGACCATGGCTCGCATTCTGAAATTTAAATATCCTGTTTCATTCAGACATCTCATGCAGGCATCGATCAATGGAAATCCTGTTTGACCTGTTTTCCATGCTTCTATAAATTCTTCTGAAATATTTTTTTTGAGTTTTTGATATCCTCTGTTAATGCTGGCTTCTTCCATGGTATGTTCCATTTCAAATTTCTGAATGAAATGAGTCTGCCATCTTAGTCTGGACATAAATGCATCTAAATGCCCTTTAAATCCTGTTATTACGCGTTTTTGGTAAGTTCCTTGCCAAACCTGTCGAACAGATAAATTTCCCCAGGCTAAATATGGAGATAACCTGCTTCCACTTTTTCTTGATTCAAGGGGTTTTGAAATATTCGACATGTATTTTTTATGACGATCTTCCAAAAATGATTTATAATATTTAAGTCCCATAGTGGTTCCGCCTGATTGAAATGGAGTTTTTGAAGGTGTTTCAAAAGATGGAATCTCAAATGATTCTTCTAAACTAAGGATATCATCTAAAGTTAATAATTGATGTTTTTCGGGATTAAATGACAGTTGAGGTGCCTTCATATAATCAACCCAATTTTCAACCCATTTGTCCCTATTACTCAACCCTCTTTGTACACCGTTGTTGATGTTTTCTATCCAGGAGATCAGGTTGTTCCTGCAATATCGTTTAAAGGACTTATCTCTTTCATAGGTTTTTAAAATTCCCGTTTCCTGATGCGAGAATACATGCGTAATCTTATAAAAGGAAAGAAGTTTATTGAAGGTCTGAATGCAATCTGATTTGACTGCAAGGACCTTGGAATTATAAATTTTTAATTGCTCATTTAGATCCTTGATGGATTCCTTAATAAAATTCCAGTGTCTTTCGCTGTAGTGAGTATCCTCCAACAACAAGGGTTCGAACATATAAAGGAATAAAACTTTTTTACTGGATTTTAATGCATTGAAAATTGCCTCGTTATCATGTAAACGGAGATCACGTTTTAACCATACGACCGATATGTCTTGTTTTTTAAAATTCATTAGGGTGTTGAATTATATCTGATGCTCTTTCTTTCATTTTAGATAGCTGGTCCTTATCAATTTTATCCAATACACTATACATCATTCCCATCCTTCTGTTATCCTTGAGTTTGTTTCTTTTTTCGTCAAGGAAATTCCAATACAAGCTGTTAAAAGGACAGGCTTTTTCTGTTGTTTTTTCTTTTCTGTCATAGAAACAGGTATCACAGTAATTACCCATTTTGTGGATATAGCTTGCCGAAGAAACGTAGGGTTTCGTTGCTATAAGTCCGCCATCAGCATATTGGCTCATACCTCTGGTATTTGGAAGTTGAACCCATTCAACA
This sequence comes from uncultured Flavobacteriaceae bacterium, assembly GCA_965367355.1. Classification (GTDB taxonomy): domain Bacteria; phylum Bacteroidota; class Bacteroidia; order Flavobacteriales; family Flavobacteriaceae; genus Site-B1. Next base: position 570 of record CBDUIO010000309.1, on the reverse strand, counting down.
GCATCTATGTAGATACCCAGATACCATTCATCAACCTGGTCCGGATCTATCTGTGTCAACAAGGCATAATTCCCTGTGATCATTAATCTTTGAATGTGATGAGCATAGGCATTTTCAAGTGAGTTTTTTATGCTCTGCTTCATACAATTCATTTTAGTGTTTCCCGTCCAGAAAAAGTCTGGTAGTTTGTTATTATTTTGCAGTTTGTTCATCGATTTGTATTCCGGCATTAGATGCCAGTACATACCTCGCATATATTCTCTCCAGCCCAGTATTTGTCTTACAAACCCTTCTACTTGTGAAATATCGATCATATCTGAGTGGTTTCTGTAATAAGCTATGACCATATTTACGACTTCCTTTGGACTTAATAGCTTTACATTCAATGCGAATGATATTCGTGAATGAAACAGATAAACTTCATTAGTATCCATTGCATCCTGATGGTCACCAAATTTCACCAATAAATTTTCACAGAAATAAGATAACTGTTGAAATGCTTGTGATCTGTTGACGGGATATTCAAATGCCTCAGCTTTTAAAAACCCTATAGTATCTATTCCTGATTGC
>CBDUIO010000308.1:0-2204 GCA_965367355.1 uncultured Flavobacteriaceae bacterium | reverse complement strand
CAGGAAGAAATGTTGGAAGTCTTAAAACGCAAAGGAGAACTCTTTATAGGAATTCCAAAAGAAACTTCATTTCAGGAAAAACGGGTGTGTTTAACACCTGATGCTGTTTCAGCATTAGTTACTAACGGACATAAGGTATTGGTTGAGGCCGGAGCTGGAAATGACTCCAAATTTACCGATCATGAATATAGTGAGGCAGGTGCTGAAATATCCAAGGATACAGCAAAAGTGTTCTCCTGCCCTATGATTTTAAAAGTAGAACCACCTAGCTTAGAAGAAATAAAACTCATCAATCCGCAAACCATATTAATTTCTGCTCTCCAAATAAAAACTCAGCACAAAAAATATTTTGAAGCATTAGCTTCCAAAAGGATCACAGCCATTGCATTTGAGTTTATTAGAGATGAAGATGGTGCCTATCCTGCCGTAAGATGTTTAAGTGAAATTGCCGGAACTGCTTCAGTCTTAATAGCTGCTGAATTGCTTACAAACACAAATAAAGGAAATGGCTTGATCTTTGGCAACATAACTGGAGTACCACCAATAGAAGCTGTTATTTTAGGGGCAGGAACTGTGGGTGAATTTGCAGCCAGAAGTGCCATAGGTCTCGGAGCCAATGTAAAAGTATTTGATAACTCGATATCCAAACTCAGACGCATTCAGACTAATTTAGGAATGACCATGTATACCTCTACTCTACAACCAAAAAACCTTTTAAAAGCTTTAAAGCGTTGCGATGTGGTTATTGGTGCAGTAAGAGGAAAAAACAGATCTCCAATTCTCGTTACGGAAGCCATGGTGGAGACTATGAAACCAGGCTCGGTCATTATAGATGTTAGTATTGATATGGGAGGCTGCTTTGAGACCAGTGAAGTCACATCACATACAAAACCTACATTTGTTAAACATAATGTCACCCATTACTGTGTCCCTAATATCCCCGCCAGGTATTCACGAACGGCTTCTGTCTCAATAAGTAATATTTTTACTCCTTATTTATTGCAAATAGCCGAAAATGGTGGAATAGAAAATGCTTTGAGATTCGACAGAGGATTAAAAAATGGCCTCTATTTTTATCATGGAGTACTGACAAATAAATCGGTAGCCGACTGGTTTGACCTTCAATACAGTGATATTAATTTGTTAATATTCTAGATGACACTACTAAGACGATTAGGATATTATTTAGGTGGATTTTCTATTGGCCTGGTATTATTGGCATTTTTCCTAAGTGGTAAAAAAACTACCTGCGATTATGGCCCATCTGCAAGAGTTAAAAAAAATATTAGAAGTAAAACTTTGATATTTTCATCTCAGGCTGAGGAATTTATTTCATTTAATAATATGGACAGTATTCTAATCGATAAACTAATCGCTAAAGGGTCTGTTAATTTCTCAGAAAGCAATACCAAACTTGATTCTTGTAAAATTTATATCATCAACAACGATCAGCCTGACAAAAGCTATATATTAACTATTGAAAATTGTGACAATATTGCTACGGTAAAAAGGATAGATATAAAAAAATAAAGCCCGGATTTACCGGGCTTTGTTTTTTATTGAACAATTATTTTCTTAGTTATGGCCGCTTCTCCACTCTGTATAAAAGTTACAAAATAAATTCCTTTTGATAATCCGGAGAAATCATATTGTTTATTTATCACAGATCCATTTTGAGGTTCAAAAGTCTCGGTTTTCAAAACTTTTCCTAAAATATCTGAAACATATAAACTAGAGATATTTTGCAGACCGGACAGTTTTATATTAAGTTGGCCTTTTGTCGGATTAGGATATACCCTGTAATCGAACTCAGAAGCTTGCGGTTCAATTCCTATGGCCTGACAGTCACTAACGGCTACCATAACATCTGCATCTTGTGAAGAAATGCCATTAGACACAGTTACAGTATATACTGTGGTTTGTGATGGTGTTACTGTAATGCTTGATGTTTCTTCACCTGTACTCCAAAGGAAAAATTCACCACCAGTCGCTGTTAAAGTCGTTTCTTCACCTAAACAAATTTCATGGTTTTCACCGGCACTGGCATTTACTTGTTGAACGACCGTTACCTTAACATCATCTGTATTGGAACAACCATTTACAAAAGTCTCTACTGTATATATGGTTGTATCGGAAGGCGACACAGAAATGCTTTGTGTAGTTTCCCCATTACTCCATAAATATGAGTTACCTCCTGAAGCCGT
>CBDUIO010000307.1:0-2222 GCA_965367355.1 uncultured Flavobacteriaceae bacterium | reverse complement strand
CAGATCCCATTAGTAAAGTGATTCCGGAGCCTAAAGTAGAACTTGAAAGACCTGTTTCACCTGAACCTCCGCAAAAAGAAAAACCAGAAGTGATGGAGGTCATTAAGCCTGTTGAAACAAGATCTGTTGAGAAAGAGTCAGTTCTTTCAGATATTTTATATGCACAAATAATCCCTAACGGATATCAACTGGTAGACAGTTCACCTAAGGTTGTTTATACCATCTATTATTCGGGTAAAAGGGATGTTTTTATTGTAAAGGGGAAAGACGCCCTAATTTATAAATTAAATGATACCTGGGTTTATGCTGAAAATAAAGGAGATAAATTAGATGTTAACAGTATAAAAATCAAATTTTAATAATCGTATTTATCTTTCCACAGCGATTTTAAAAATTCACGTAATGTGTTTTCTCTGCTATTATTTCCCGGATCATAGAGTTTTGTGTTTTTGATCTCATCAGGAAGAAACTCGTGTTCTGCAAAATTATTTTTAAAACTATGGGCATATTTATAATCGTCCCCATATCCCAGTTCCTTCATTAATTTTGTTGGGGCATTTCTAATACTCATTGGTACAGATAGATCTCCTGTTTCTTTAACCAAATGCTGGGCTTTGTTAATTGCCTGGTAAGCCGAATTACTTTTAACAGAACAGGCTAAATAAGTGGCACATTGACTCAAAATAATTCGGGATTCAGGATAACCAATTGTTGAAACTGCCTGAAACGTATTATTAGCTATTACCAAAGCCGTCGGATTTGCATTGCCAATATCCTCACTGGCCAGAATGAGCATGCGTCTTGCTATAAATTTTAAATCCTCACCACCCTCGATCATTCTTGCCAGCCAATAAACAGCGGCATTTGGATCACTGCCGCGAATCGATTTTATAAATGCCGATATAATATCATAATGCTGCTCACCAGTTTTGTCATACCTCACGGTATTTTGCTGCACCTTCTCCAAAACCAGATCGTTGGTTATCGTCATGGAATCACTCTCTTCAGAATTGACGATCAATTCAAATATATTTAGCAATTTTCTGGCATCACCTCCGGAAAGCCTTATTAATACTTCAGTTTCCTTGAGTTTTATCTTTTTTTGAGATATGATCACATCTTTTTCAATGGCACGCTTTAAAAGCATCTCCAGGTCCTTTTTGTCAAATGAATTTAAAATATAGACCTGACAGCGTGATAACAAGGCAGGAATCACCTCGAAACTCGGATTTTCCGTTGTAGCACCAATTAAGGTCACCCAACCTTTTTCCACGGCCTGCAACAAGGAATCCTGCTGAGATTTGCTAAATCTATGGATCTCATCAATAAATAAAATTGGGTTTTTAGTAGTAAACAAACCACCACTTTGTTTAGCCTTTTCAATTATCTCACGTACATCTTTCACGCCCGAATTAATAGCGCTTAAGGTGTAAAAAGGTCTGCCTGATTCAGAGGCTATAATATTTGCCAGAGTCGTTTTTCCCGTTCCCGGCGGACCCCAAAATATCATGGAAGGAATGAGTCCCAGTTTAATTTGCTTTGTCAAAGCACCATCTTTTCCAACCAAATGAGTCTGACTCAGGAAGTCCTTCAATAATTTAGGTCTTAAACGCTCTGCTAATGGTTCATTCATACAGTAAAATTACAGTATTTTTTAAAGATTGGGTGTGTCCCTGAAATAAATTCAGGGTCGCGCTTTATTCGTTGATTTTTATTGTAAAATATAGAACTCATGAATATAAATATTTCACTACTCAATCTTCTCATGCTAATTTAATTTAAGCATGAGAAGGATTTCAAACAAAAGCTCAATCGCTCACGCATGGTTCCTTCTGACAAATTATCATTAAAATTAAAATTGGATAACTATTTGCTATATTTAATTCATCAATGAAAAAACAGGAACACTTTACATTCTCAAATGGCGTAATTGCCTATCCGCTATTATTCGTATTGATTATATGGATCGTATTTTGGTATGAGATACGTTTTGGTGAGGATTTTACAAGTTTAGGAGTATATCCTCAAAAACTAAAAGGACTTATTGGTGTTGTATGCAGCCCTTTTATTCATTCTGATATCAAGCATTTGTATCATAATACAATTCCTTTATTCATTTTATCTGCAGCTTTGTTTTATTTCTATAAACCAATCGCATGGAAAGTCATTGGTTTTGGTATTTTATTATCGGGGTTATTGACCTGGTCCTTTGCTCGTCCTGC
>CBDUIO010000306.1:0-2224 GCA_965367355.1 uncultured Flavobacteriaceae bacterium | reverse complement strand
TTTTCAATAAAACAAAAGAAAAATTTCACATTTTTTTTAGGTAAAAAATGATTACTTTTGACACTTAACGATCACTAATCAAAAAATCAATAAAATGGCTCATAAAATTAAACCAGGAGTTGCTACAGGAAGAGAAGTACAGGAAATTTTTAAACTGGCAAAACAAAAAGGATTTGCCCTTCCGGCAGTTAATGTTATAGGCTCCAATTCTATTAACGGAGTTCTTGAAACTGCAAAAGCCTTGAATGCTCCGGTAATCATTCAATTTTCAAATGGAGGTGGTGTATTTAATGCAGGTAAATCCTTAAGCAATGAAAACCAAAAGGCAGCGATTGCCGGTTCTGTTGCAGGCGCCAAACACATACATTTATTGGCAAAAGAATATGGTGTTCCAGTTATTTTACATACAGACCATTGCGCTAAAAAATTATTGCCTTGGATAGATGGTCTTTTAGATGCCAGTGAACAGCATTTTAAAGAAACCGGAAAACCACTTTACAGTTCTCATATGATCGACTTGTCGGAAGAACCAATAGAGGAGAATATTGAGATTTGCAAAAAATATCTAAGCAGAATGAAAAAAATGGGTATGACCCTTGAAATTGAATTAGGTATCACTGGTGGTGAAGAAGATGGGGTTGATAACACCGATGCTGATGAATCTAAATTATATACACAGCCTGAAGAAGTTGCTTATGCCTATGAAGAGTTGAGCAAAGTGAGCGATCAGTTTACAATTGCAGCAGCGTTTGGAAATGTTCATGGTGTTTATAAACCGGGTAATGTTAAATTAACGCCTAAGATCCTTAAGAATTCACAGGAATACGTTAGTAAGAAATATGGTGTAGAACATAACCACATTGACTTTGTATTTCATGGCGGATCGGGTTCTACTGTAGAAGAAATCAGAGAAGCCATTGGTTACGGTGTTATTAAAATGAACATTGACACAGATATGCAATATGCTTTTATGAGTGGAGTCAGGGATTACTTTAATGAAAAAGCCGACTATTTAAAATCTCAGATAGGAAACCCTGACGGAGCGGATTCTCCAAACAAAAAATATTATGATCCAAGAGTATGGCTCAGAAAAGGCGAAGATGCGTTTGTAGCGCGACTTAAAAAAGCATTTGAAGACTTAAACAACGTCAATACTTTATAAATTTCTTAATCCTTAGGTCAAAATTAAATGTCACGTTTTTAATTTTGACCTAAGATTTTTTTTATATCTTTTACCTCAGATCAAAAATCTTAATTAGAGAAAAGAATCTTAAACTTATAAATGATCATAGATATTTTTTCTAAAATTCAAATCAAAAATTGATCCAATATGGCTTGGTTTAAAAGAACACAAAAAGGAATTCAAACGGCAACAGAGCAGAAGAAGGATATTCCTAAAGGACTTTGGTATAAGTCTCCAACCGGAAAAGTTGTTGATTCCAAAGAACTGGAACAGAACTATTATGTGAGCCCTGAAGACGGATACCACGTAAGGATAGGCAGCAAGGAATATTTCCAGATTCTTTTTGACGATAATAAATTCAAAGAATTAGATGCCAAACTAGAATCTAAAGATCCTTTAAAATTTGTTGATACTAAAAAATATCCTGACAGGTTAAAACAAGCTCAGGAAAAGACAAAATTAAAAGATGCTGTCCGAACTGCTGTAGGGAAATCGAAAGGAGAAGATATCGTAATTGCCTGTATGGATTTTTCATTCATAGGAGGTTCCATGGGAAGTGTTGTTGGAGAGAAAATTGCGCGAGCAGCCGATTATGCACTTAAAAAGAAGATTCCATTTATGATCATTTCTAAATCGGGAGGTGCTCGTATGATGGAAGCCGCTTATTCTTTGATGCAACTAGCCAAAACATCGGCTAAACTGGCACAACTGGCAGAAGCCAAAATACCATATATTTCTCTATGTACCGATCCTACTACCGGAGGAACTACAGCTTCCTTTGCCATGCTGGGTGATATTAATATCAGCGAACCGGGAGCATTAATCGGGTTTGCCGGCCCAAGAGTGGTCAGGGATACAACAGGTAAGGAATTGCCGGATGGTTTTCAAACTGCCGAATTCGTTCTGGAACATGGCTTTTTAGATTTTATATCCCACAGGAAAGATCTTAAGAACAGAATAAATCTTTATCTGGATCTCATCCTTAACAGACCATTAAGACATTAAAAAAAAAGCGACTCGATGAGTCGCTGTTTTTTTTAT
>CBDUIO010000305.1:0-2245 GCA_965367355.1 uncultured Flavobacteriaceae bacterium | reverse complement strand
AGGTCATTCTCGCTTGAATACCATTCGGCAAAGGATGTCTCAGTTTCTCTTAGTTTGAGAGAATGTAATTTGATATTATCAGGTAATCTACCCTTTATTTTCTTTGCGAAATCGATGACCATCATTTCACTGGTTGGCTGATAATCTACTAATAGCACATTATGCCCTCTACTTTCTAATTCCTTTGCTAATTCAACATGCGGTGTGTTTTTATTGAAAACAGTCGCATGATCAAACACATTAACAATTTCTTCCTTTACGATCTTTTTAAGATCTCCAAAATCGATGACCATCCCAAATTTTACATTAGTAGAATCGGAAATAGGTTTGCCTATTACGGTAACAGCTAGTTTATAACTATGCCCATGCACATTTCTGCATTTTCCATCGTAGCCATATAAAGCATGTCCGGTTTCAAAGCTGAATTCTTTTGTAATGCGTATGTTGCCCATTATCGTTTTTTGTTTCTGTTAATTACATATATAATGATTAAAACTATGGCCAGAATTAGAAATAATCCGTTGCCTCTAAAAAATTTAAGTAATTCCATTTATTCGTCGTATTTACTTTTCTGTTTTTTACTGTATCTGTATATTAAATAAGCTAAGGCAACTAATATTATAAAAGGTAACATGGTGCCTATAAAAACGCCTATTTCATAACTTTTATCGGGAGCATTTTTAATTTTTTCCTCTATATCAACCTGCTGTAATAGAATAGCTAGAGAGTTCATTGTTTCTTAAATTGATTCAAAGCTTTTTTGGTAAATTTTGAAAGTACTAATTCACCTGATATTTCTGCGCGCTCCTTAAGTAATTCTGACCAGTGTTCAGTTCCTTCCCAAAGTACTTTTTTTAATTCGTACAATGCTTGAGGATTATAAGAGGCCAAATTATTAGCTAAGAGGTCCACTTCCTTATCAAGTTCTTCAATAGTCTCAAAAACGTCTGCATACAATCCTTTTTCTTTAGCCCAATATGCATTTTTCCATTTGCTTGCATTTAAGGATAATTCTGATAAAGCTGCAGTTCCCATTTTTCGTTCTATAGCCGGAGCAATAACAAAAGGACCAATTCCTATTGTTAATTCTGATAGTTTGATAGACGCGTTAACTGAAGCCATAACATAATCACAAGCACTTGCCAGTCCAACACCTCCTCCAACTGCTTTTCCCTGAACCCGACCAATAATGAGTTTAGAACAGTTCCTCATCGCATTGATCGCGTTTGCAAATCCACTAAACATCTTTTTCCCTTCAGATAAATTTGTAATTGCCATTAATTCATCAAAAGATGCTCCGGCACAAAAAGCGCGATCGCCCTGACTTTTTAAAACAATTACATGAACATCCTTGTTATTAGATAAGTCAATAAAGGCATCGGTCAATCTGGCTAAAAGTTTCGTAGGGAATGAATTTCCTGCTGGATGTCCAAACTCAACACTAGCAATATGGTTAGTAATTTTAATGGAAAGATTTCCGTTTTGACCAGTTGAAGTCATTTATGCTTAAATTTTATCAAAAATACAGAAAGTAATTTAGTTAGCGTGAGCAAAGTTTCTTCTAAATTCATAGAGAAGGGGAATTCCTCTGGCAATCATCCAGAATGTAATGGCAATAAAAATGGCGTATAATTTATATTGTAAGCTATCTAACCAAAATAAAACGGGAATAAACACAAAGAAGGTTGCAAACAGTAAGACATTTCGCAGGTATTTCATTCTTCCTAATCCTTTAAAAACACTGTCAAATATAAAGGCGACGGCACAAATAGGCTGCATAGCTAAAACCAGCCAGAATACCTTATAGAATTCGTTTAAAACGTCTTGATCTTTTGTGAATAAAGTTCCTAATGGGTAGTATAAAAGAGAGCCGAGCAAAGCTAGTATAACACCTATTACAATTCCGTATCTGATAAGTTTATTATTCAATCGCATCAACAACTTATAATCTTTTGCGCCATAAAGTTTACCCGATAAAATATTTCCGGCACTCGCATAACCATCTATAATAAAAGCACCAAGGAACCATAGATTAATAGCTATAGTGTAAGCTGCAATATATTGTTTACCATAGCTTGTAGCAAACGCACTTGCAAAATACAGCGTTACATTAAGCGCAAGTGTGCGAACAAATAAATTAAGGATCATTAATAGGAATTTCTTTATTTCCTTGTTGAAGGGAAAGGTAATAAGTAATGGGATGGCAGTCTTTTTTAGTAAAAAATAAGCCGATAAGAGTGCCATT
>CBDUIO010000304.1:0-2259 GCA_965367355.1 uncultured Flavobacteriaceae bacterium | reverse complement strand
ATTTCGTATTGGTTATCAATAAGAAGTTGTTTTAAATTAATAAGATTGTTATTATCATCAGTATCTAGAGAGGCATTAAATAGGATGCTACCTTTTGAAGAATTTGCCTTAACGATTTGATTCCAAAAGGAAGATTTATAAAAAGGTGAAGGGACCTCTGTATCGATAAAAATGTCAATAATTATAAGATCAAAAACTTCCCTGTTATTTTTTATAAAATGAATAGCATCGTCACAAATGATTTTCAGGTTTTCGGTTTCTGAGATATTGAATTCCTTTTGAGAAATTTCGATTATAACCGGATCAATATCCAAAGCCGTAATATGATCTTTGTATTTAAAGTCATTCAATAAGGTCTCAATGACACTGCCTCCTCCTAGTCCAAGAAGCAGGATGTTTTTACATTTGGAGAGATTAATTTTTTGCAATCCGGTTTTCAGGATCTTTTGTAAAGAGCCATAAGAATAGTTTGCATTTTTTGTATTCAAATACTTTTTTCCGTTGAACCAGGTTATTTCTAATGTCCCATTAATTGATGATTCCACTTTTTTTGTGATGGGGAAGATATAGCTGAGAAGTCTTATCATTATTGACAAAGTTACAATAAATAAGAGAATTATTAATCGTTTACAAACGACAACAAATGATTACAAACGAAATTAAATGTGTCTTAACCGAATAAAGTTTTGAGGCTGTATAATATTTGCAGTGTTGAATCGGTAATGTCACTTGGAGCTGTCCTCCTGAGTCTTTCAAAGGAACAATCGAAATGTCTTAAAGATTTAACGTAACGTAAAAAGATCCTGAAACGAGTTCAGGACAAAGTATTAACTGTTTAACGTTCCTGAAATAAATTCAGGATATAAAAAATTAAAATTATGAACACGCTTAGAAACAAAGTACAGTTGATTGGTAACTTAGGAAATGATCCGGAGATCATCAATTTAGAATCAGGAAAAATGCTTGCAAAATTTTCAATTGCAACAAATGAGAACTACAAAAATGCTCAAGGAGAAAAAGTGACAGATACCCAATGGCATAATGTTGTGGCCTGGGGGAAAACAGCTGAGATCATTGAAAAGTATGTCACGAAAGGAAAAGAAGTGGCTATAGAAGGCAAACTGACAAACAGATCTTACGAAACCAAAGAAGGTGAAAAACGATATGTTACGGAAGTTGTTTGCAATGAATTGCTAATGATAGGGAAGTAAAAAATTTAACTTCCAATAAAAAAAGGCTGCCTTATTAGGCAGCCTTTTCTTTTTGGTTATCATTTTACAATGACTCCTGATTCTTAATTTTATATGGTATGACCTTTGTGATAAATTTTTTATCATCCGTATCACTATTCAGTCTGTCTACCAAGAGGTTAATGGCAGTTATACCTATTTGTTTGGCATTCTGTGAAATATAAGATAACCTTGGAACCGATAAATTGGAGATGGCTTCATCTGCAAATCCAATAATAGACAACTCCTCAGGTATTTTGTACCCCAGATCTTTTGCCACATTTAAAGCGATGGTACCAGAAGTATTATCGGCAGACACGACACCATCAATTTTAGGATTTGATCTAAAAAAACTTTTGATTCTATCTTGATTATTATCTTTTCTGGAAATGGTCAGGATAAGAGATTCATCCACCTTTTTAAATTTACCTTTTATCGCGTCCTTATATGCCTGTTTTCTGGATTTGCCAACATTCAAATCATCAATATTGCTAATAAAGGCAATGTTCTTTCTGCCTTGATTAAATAAATGATCCATGGCTTCTTTTAAGGCTTTGAAATCATCTATCACGACTTTGTCACAATTAATGGTGTCGATCACCCTGTCGAACATGACAACCGGAAAATCACTTCTTTGCAACATGGTAATGTGATCAAAATCTGATGAGACCTGAGTCTCTTCTGATGCTGCCAGAATAAACCCATCTACACTGCCGTTAGACAGTAATTTAATGCTCTCCTTTTCTTTATTTAAAGATTCATTGGTAATGCAGGTAATGATGTTATAGCCTAAGTTATTCGCTTCCTTTTCAATACCTACTAAAACCTTGGCAAAAAACCGATTGAGAATATTAGGTATGATCACACCTATAGTTCTGGTTGAATTTTTTTGGAGACTCTGAGCGATCCTGTTTGGCTGATAATTGTAATGCTCAGCTAATTCCTTAACACGCTTTATGGTCTCCTCACTGATCTCACTGCTGTCATTTAAAGCTTTGGAAACAGTGGATACGGACACATTGAGCTGCTC
>CBDUIO010000303.1:0-2279 GCA_965367355.1 uncultured Flavobacteriaceae bacterium | reverse complement strand
TGCTTTTAACGACATTGATTTCCATCCCTATTGGAGTTGCTGCAGGAATATATTTAGAGGAATACAGTAAAAAGAATAAACTGGCAGGACTACTGGAAATAAACATTTCAAATCTTGCCGGAGTGCCTTCCATTATTTATGGCCTTTTGGGACTGGAGGTTTTTGTTAGAATAATGAATCTTGGAGCAAGTGTTCTTGCAGGAAGTTTAACACTTTCATTATTAATACTGCCAATCATAATTGTGGCCACCAGAGAAGCCATAAAAGCTGTTCCAAAATCAATTAGTGATGCTTCTTTTGCATTAGGTGCATCGAAATGGCAAACAATTTGGAATCAAATTTTACCTGCCTCATCGGGAGGTATTTTAACCGGAGTCATTTTAGCACTTTCCAGAGCTGTTGGTGAAACTGCACCTTTGATAGTAGTTGGTGCTTTGGCCTATGTTCCTTTTGCGCCTTCAACACCAATGGATGAATTTTCGGTTTTACCAATTCAAATATTTAATTGGATATCAAGGCCACAACACGGATTTATAGAAAATGCAGCAGCAGCAATTATTATATTATTACTTATAACTTTTATTATGAATGGAATTGCTGTTTATTTCAGAAATAAATGGCAGAAAAAATGGAAATAATGATGGAATCAACTTTAGAACAAACCCTTACTATGGATAAAATAATAGATAAGTCTCTTAAAAAAACCCATACAATTGAAGTGAATGATGCCAAAGTTTGGTACGATGATTTTATGGCGATCAAAGGGATCGATATGGTTATTAAACCAAATACGGTAACAGCGTTTATTGGACCTTCCGGTTGTGGTAAATCGACTTTTCTTCGATTATTCAACAGGATGAATGATTATGTCGATGGATTTAAAATGGAAGGGGAAATAAAGGTTAATGGTAAAAACATCTACAAGAAAAAAATTAAAGTTGAAGAGTTGCGAAAAGAAATAGGTATGGTGTTTCAAAAACCAAATCCATTTCCAAAATCAATTTTTGAAAATGTTGCTTATGGTCTTAAAATTCAGGGGTTAAAAGATAAAAAGTTCATTAGTGAACGTGTTGAAAAAGCCCTGAAACAGGCTGATCTTTGGGAAGATGTTAAAGACAATTTAAAAAAATCGGCCTTAGCCTTATCAGGTGGACAACAACAGCGATTATGTATTGCCAGAACATTGGCTGTTGAACCATCTATCATATTGATGGATGAACCAACCTCTGCTTTAGACCCTATTTCAACTTCAAAAATTGAAGATCTCATTTTTAGCTTAAAGGAAAAATACACGATAATAATCGTTACCCACAATATGCAACAAGCCAGTAGAATTAGTGATTATACTGCTTTTTTCTATTTAGGCGAACTTATTGAGTTTGATAAAACAAAAACAATTTTTACTAATCCAAAACAGAAACAAACCGAAAACTATATTACGGGTCGTTTCGGATAAAATTCATGAATTATGCAAAATGAAGCTTATCATAGAGACATTATAAATCAGGCTGGATCTGAGATGTTATCCATGTGCAAATCACAACTCCAAAAGGCTAAAGAATCTTTTGTGACACATGATAGTGATCTGGCAGAGGAAGTCATGCACAAAGAATCCCGAATTAATGCCTTAGACATCAAGATTGAAAAAGATTGTGAACGCTATTTGGCACTTTATAACCCTGTAGCCTCAGATCTTCGATTTATTATGGCTGTTCTCAAAATAAATGGAGAACTTGAAAGAATTGCAGATCATGCCTATAATATTTCAAAATATGTTGTTGAAGTTGATAACAAGATTCCATCTAAATTGCTTTCATCCATACAATTTGAAAAGATGTATGAAACACTTATATCTATGATGGAAAATATTATGGATGCCTATGAAAATAAAGACGTAAAGAGCGCAAGAAAGGTATTTAAAAAAGATAAAATACTGGATAAGATCAATTCAAATTCCTTCTCTATACTTGGTGATGAAATTAAAAAAGATGATTCTATTGTAGATGAGGCATTTATTGTATTTTCAGTAGTTAAAAAACTGGAACGCGTAGGAGATCTTATCAAAAATATTGCTGAGGAAATCATTTTTTACATTGATGCTGAAATTTTAAAACATAAAAAGAAAAAATAAACCAAGAATTTGAATTAACACTCTCAGAATACAACAAAGAAATTCTTAAATAATAACCATTTAGTAACATTAATATTATATTTTTAAAGTAGGTTTGTAACGTTACTTTCAACAAATATTTTATGGAAAATATATATTTACTAATGAT
>CBDUIO010000302.1:0-2301 GCA_965367355.1 uncultured Flavobacteriaceae bacterium | reverse complement strand
GCTGTATTAGGCTGGAATTTAATAACCCTTAACATTGTTATTGGTGTGCTCGTTATTATTTACACCGTTTCAGGCGGAACCAGCGCAGTGAGTGTAACTCAAAAACAGCAAATGGCTGTCATTTTTACAGGCATGTTCATCGCCTTTTATTTAATAGTCAGTTATTTACCTGAGAATGTAAGCTTCAAAAAAGCATTGGAAATTGCTGGTGCCAGCGGAAAGATGGAAATATTGGATTTTTCTTTTGATCTCAATAACCGCTATACATTTTGGAGCGGAATTATTGGCGGAACTTTTCTAGCCCTTTCTTATTTTGGAACAGATCAGAGTCAGGTGCAGCGGTATCTGTCAGGGAAATCAATGAAGGAAATGCAACTGGGCTTAATATTCAACGGATTGCTTAAAGTCCCTATGCAATTCTTCATATTACTAGTGGGAGTTATGGTATTTGTATTCTATCAGTTTAACCAATCTCCGGTTAATTTTAATCCAATTGCTACCCAGGAAGTCATCAGCTCAAAGCACGCAGAGGAATTTCAGAAGATTCAGAATGAGCAAGGTCAGATCTTTAACGATAAACAGATCATCATAAACAAATATCTGGAGACGGGTGAAGCTAAGTACAAGGATTATATTGCCATTGCCAATCAGGCCGATATAGAGATACGGGAAGAGGCAAAAACATTAATTGACAAAGTTGCAGAAGAAAAGGATATTAAAATTGAATCCAATGACAGGGATTATGTCTTTATTCACTTTATATTAAATAACCTTCCCAGAGGGTTAATAGGATTGCTATTAGCCGTTATATTGAGTGCTGCTATGTCATCCACTGCCAGTGAATTAAATGCTTTAGGATCGACCACTTCAATAGATCTTTACAACCGGCATGCAACAAATACGGAGGAGATTCACATGGTTAGAGCCACTAAACTTTTTACCGTTTTGTGGGGCGTTTTTGCTATTGGAATTGCCTGTGTCGCCAATCTAGCAGAAAATCTGATTCAACTGGTTAATATCATTGGTTCCATTTTCTACGGAAATGTTTTAGGAATATTTCTACTGGCATTCTTTATAAAAAATGTCAAAGGAAATGCTGTGTTTCTGGCTGCAATAATTACCCAGTTAGTAATATTTGCCTTGTTTTTTCTAAACGAATATGAGATAATAAATTTACCTTATCTATGGTTGAATTTCGTAGGTTGCATTCTTGTCATGTTTTTAGCAATTTTAATTCAAAATATGACTAAATTTAAAAATGGAATCATTCAAGGATAGAAAAATTCGCTGGGGCATTATTGGTCTTGGCAAGATCGCTCATAAATTCGCTAACGATTTGTTAACTTTGGAAGATGCAGAACTCTATGCTGTAGCTTCCAGAACTCAGGAAAAAGCTGATGAATTTTCAGAAAAGTATGGTGCTGCTAAAGCATATGATAATTATAACGACTTAGCTCACGATTCGAACGTGGATGCCGTCTACATTGCAACGCCTCATTCCTTTCACAAGGAAAATACCATGCTTTGCCTAAAAAATGGCATTGCGGTACTTTGTGAGAAACCTTTTGCCATGAATGCTAAAGAAGTTCATGAAATGATAGATTGTGCCAAAGCGAATAATGTCTTGTTGATGGAAGCGCTTTGGACCTACTTCCTGCCCCATTATAATTATGTTCTGGATCTAATCAACAAAGAGACTTACGGAAAAATTTTAAAGCTGGAAGCCGATTTTGGCTTCAGGCAGGAATTTGATGAAACCAATAGAGTCATAAAAAAAGAGTTGGGTGGAGGCAGTTTACTTGACATTGGCATCTATCCTATTTTTGCTGCTTTATCAACTTTGGGAAATCCTAACGATATTGAAGCCGAAGCAACATTTTTCGAAAATGATGTGGATTCTTCCTGCTCTATGATCTTCAAATACAATAATGGCGTAAATGCCTATTTAAAGAGCACTTTGCTGGAAGAAACGCCAACAGAAGCTGTTTTTAATTGTGAAAAGGGAATTATAAAAATTAACTCAAGATTTCACGAACCGTCTACAGTCACAATAACATCAAATGGAAAAGAAGAAACCAAGGATTTTGGTTACACAAGCTTTGGTTACAACTATGAAGTGATGCACTTCAATGAGCTTCTAAGACAAGGCAAAATACAAAGCGACGTTATGACCTATAGTTTTAGTAATAAACTAATAAAGACCTTAGATAAAGTTAGCCAGATAATTGGTTTAGAATACTAAACATAAAAAGGTGCTCTTTTGAAGCACCTTTTCTACTCTAATAATGAATTACAGGAATT
>CBDUIO010000301.1:0-2309 GCA_965367355.1 uncultured Flavobacteriaceae bacterium | reverse complement strand
TTTGTCAAGTTTTCAACATTCAATCCTTCCTTAATTCCCAACTGACCAACTTTCCATTCTTCTTCACCAGCCTTATCCGTTTTATAGCACATTAGCAAACCTTTGCGTTCATAATGAAAGTTAAAATCGTCTGATGCTTTTAACTCCTCAAACAAGTCTCTGCCCAAAAGATTTATATCTTTTAAAACTGGAATTGCTTTTTCTACTTTAGATGTTGTAGCCGATTTTTTAAAAGCCCAAAACCACTTCAAAAAATCACTGTTTAATCTTGGTTTAACATAAAACGGACTTGAAGAATTCATCATCCATTTGATGCCCTTTGTTATCATTCCCGGAGAAGCTAAAGGAATAAAATGACTTGGCGTTATGTAACCTGCATTTACAAATGAAGCTCCGGATGAAATGTCAGATTTATCAATAATGATAACCTGATGACCTTCTTTGTTAAGATAGTATGCAGAACATAATCCTATAATTCCACCACCAATAATAATTACTTGTTTTGACATTCTAATTGGTTTAACAATCAAATCACCTGAAAACCATACGCATATGGATCATCCTCATCATCAATGATGATCGTATTATGCCCATATACCTTTGCCCAGCCTTGAATGCTGGGTATTATTGCCAACTTATCAGCTACTGTAGATTCTTCTTCAATGCGCCCGATAAATTTTGATCCAATGTAACTTTCATGAATAAATTTCTCCCCTTTTTTTAATTTGCCTTTGGAGTACAACTGAGCCATTCTCGCTGATGTTCCCGTACCACAAGGGCTTCTATCTATTGCTTTATCACCGTAGAATACAGCATTTCTTCCTGATGATGTTGGGTCGATAGGATTTCCGGTCCACATCATATGGGATACATCTCTGATTGAATCATTTTCCGGGTGAACAAACCAGCCCGGATATTTTTTGTTGATTCTTTCTCTAACTACTCGTGAATATTGAATTATTTTATTGGCAGTAAAATTGTGTATTCCTGTGAAATTAGGCTGTGGATCTACAATTGCATAGTAATTTCCTCCATATGCCACATCAAATGTGATTACTCCTAATTCCGGGCAATCAATCGTTAAATTTTCAGCTGCTAAATAACTTTTTACGTTTGTAAGTTTTACCCAATCGACTTTCTTTTCTGTTTGTTGAAATTCAATTTCTACCAATCCTGCTGGAGCTTCCATTCTTATTTTTCCTGGAACCTTTGGCGTAATCAATCCTTCTTCAATAGCGATTGTAATGGTTCCGATAGTTCCATGCCCACACATTGGCAAGCAACCGGAAGTTTCAATAAACAATATAGCAAAATCATTTTCCGGATTGTGAGGTGGATACAAAATGCTGCCACTCATCATATCATGACCACGAGGCTCGAACATTAATCCTTTTCTAATCCAGTCATATGCCTTTATAAAATGAAGTCGTTTTTCATTCATATTGGCACCAATCAATTCAGGCCCTCCTTGTTTAATAACCCTGACTGGATTTCCACAAGTGTGGGCATCTATGCAATGAAAGATATGACGTGCCAATTTTAAGATTTTTTAATTACTTTCATTTAACCTTTTAATAGAAATCTATTTATTCAGTAATTCGTCAATTTTTGCTTCCAGAGAAAGTAAAACGCTAAACATCTCCTGTTTTATCTCTGAATCCGAAAATCTTATGAACTGAACTCCTTCCTTTTCCAATCTACCTTGCCTTCTTGCGTCATAGAAATATTTATATTCATGGCTGCTTCCATCTATTTCTATTGCTAAACCTATTTCATGACAATAAAAATCAACAATATAATCCAGCATGGGAACTTGTCTATGAAATTGAACTACTAATGCTCTGTTTTTTATTTTTTGCCACAGCAAGATTTCCGAAAGCGTAGAGTTATTTCTCAAGTACTTTGCATATTCCCTCAATTCTGGTCTATATGGTATAATTTTGTTTGCCAAGGATAATTTTACACGACCCTTACCCTCCTCAAGGAGGGAATTTAAAAAGTCTTCCCTGGAGGGAAGATTTAGATGGGTGTTATATTTTATTTTTTGTCAACTTATTGTTTACCAATCTTGAAATTCCCAACGGATTTTCATTTTTTAATTCAACAGGCAATAATTCATTTGGCCAATCCTGATAACTGAAAGGTCTTACCCAGCGCTTTATCGAACTGATTCCAACTGCTGTAAATCGGCTGTCTGTTGAAGCAGGATATGGTCCGCCATGAACCATAGATGGACATACCTCAACACCTGTTGGCACTCCGTTATAAATAATACGCCCTACTCTGTTTTGAAGTGCGTCAATAACTCC
>CBDUIO010000300.1:0-2310 GCA_965367355.1 uncultured Flavobacteriaceae bacterium | reverse complement strand
AATTCTATAAGCGGTAATGCTTTTGCTGAATTACTAACTGCTAAAATTGAACCAAAAAATGCAGCTTTGTTCGATCATTTAAAAGGCGCATTATCCTTTGTAGATTTTGATAAACTGGATCTAAATGATGTAAAAACAAAATTATCTTTTGAAAATGGAACAGTAACTGTTAAACCATTCACTTTAAAATATAAAGACATAAATATAACTGTTGATGGTTCCCATAATTTTGACAAAAGCATGAGCTATAAAGCAGTATTTGATGTGCCTGCAAAGTATTTGGGCAGCAACATTAACAATTTAATTTCAAAAATTGATGATAAGGCTGTCAATGATATTAAAATCCCGGTTACGGCAGCTATTGGCGGTACGTTTACTAATCCTAAGGTTTCTACAGACCTGACCAGTGGAGTGACCAATTTAACCAAACAACTGATAGAAATAGAAAAGAACAAGTTGGTTAATAAAGGAAAAGATCAAATCAAGGATCTGCTTGGAGGTGTTTTAGAAGGGAAAACAAATCCAGGCGACACAACCAAGACTAAAACCAAGGACCCTGTTAAAGATGTTATTGGTGGCATTATCGGGAGTGGTACAAAACAAAATGATACTACAAAAACCAGCACAAAAAATACTGTGAAAGATGTTTTAGGTGGAATATTGACAGGAAATAAAAAGAAAGTAAAGGATTCTGTTAATTGATCTGCTGGTTACCAATTGGGTAATCTTCATAAAAATCGGAAAAGGTCTTATCTGTACTGTAATTATCTGTCAAAACCTTATATACCATAACGGCAAGCAATATTTGACCTAAACACGTTAAATAAAACACCCAGTTAAAAGGCATATCCATAGATACCATAATTGTCACAGTGAGCAACAACATGGTAGTAACAGCTACATAGAACATTACTGGAATTTTCATAGTTAATTTTTATTTCTAAATTACTTATTATCAACGACTTAATAGTTAAAAAAATGTGAAACTTATTATTCGTGCTCAATTAAAATAAAAATAATTAAAAAAATTGTAATTTTAAAGGATAAACAAATCCTAAATAAACTATGAAATTTAGTTTTTCCATGGTCTTTTTGGCTGCTTTTTTGGCATTTTCCAATGTCAATGCTCAGAGTTCTAATAATTTTGATGAACTTATGGACACCTTAAAAGATAAATCTTCAACATTAATAATTTACAGTGTGCAGGTAGGTGCTTTTAAATTGAAGAAGAATCCGAAAAAAGGATATTATGATGGTGTTGACAAATTATTCTCAAAAAGGTATGATGATAATTTTAACCGGTTCTTTTCCGGGTTGTTCAGAAGTATTGGTGATGCTATTACTTATTGTGATGAACTGAGGTCAAGAGGCTATCAAGACGCTTTTGTTATAGGTTTAGACGGAGGTTTTGACAGGATACTTATTGAAATTGACTGATCAGTTTAGAATTTCAATATTTACGACCAATCCTTCATTTGACCTGATATTAAAAACAGTCTCGTCTTTAAAGATTAGGTATTGACCTTTAATTCCCTTTAAAATTCCCTCATACCTTACGGCTTTTTCAATATTAAGACTTTTTGGTTTTAAAGGATATTGCAATACTGGAAAATCTAAATGTGTTTCTTTATTACTTGCAATAAAATATTCCTTTGCCTCATCAGGAATATATTGCTTTAAGGTATTTCTCCATTCAACCAGATCTTCATCCTTAATGTCATTCTTAAGCATGGCTCTCCAGTTTGTTTTATCTGAAACATGGTCTTTAAGTGCCACTTCTGTGATACCTGCAAGATATCTGTTAGGGACCTCAACAATTTCAATAGCTTCATGTGCTCCCTGATCGATCCATCTTGTTGGAATTTGACTTTTTCGCGTTACTCCCACCTTTACGCTGCTTGAATTTGCCAAGTAGACCACATGCGATTGTAATTGCACTTTTTTTTCATATTCCAGATCTCTGTCTTCCTTGTCGAGATGAGCCGTACTTAATTCAGGGCGCATAACCCAATCTGCAGCCTGAGGAATTTCAAAAAAACAAGATCGGCAAAACCCTTGTCTAAAAATAGGCAAATCCAAACCGCAATTCAAACACTGGTATTTTATAAAATTGATAATGAGAGTTTTATCCAATAATTGATTCATATTAATAAAATCATTTTCAAACACTAAATAGTATTGAATTGGATTAGAAAATTCTGTTTTCATTTTTGTCAAAACACCTTGGTAATTCATAATAAAAAAAGTGTTATTTTTAGTTCATAAAGATACAGCAAATATGCCAATTCCATTAATCAATTCTATTGCTGC
>CBDUIO010000299.1:0-2366 GCA_965367355.1 uncultured Flavobacteriaceae bacterium | reverse complement strand
ACATCGCGATATTCGCTGTCAATCAATGCAAGATCCGGAGTTGCTGAGCCATCAAACTTACTGGCATCATCACTTCTAATGGCTGATATGGTTCCTAAAAAGAACATGCGTCTCCTGCCTGCTATATCCTTTATATATGGCCTGAATTCAACCGGTTTATTTACCGACCAATCAAATTCCTTCCTGGATTCTATTACTTTTAAAGGCATAGCAGATACGCCTGCGTAGCCTTGCTTTTTAGATGCATGATCATAATAATACACTTTATCTGTACCATCTGCAGGAATGAACACGCTATATGACAGGCTGGTTCTTTCATCTCCAACAGGCTCCAACCCAAACCAATGATATAAACCACTGTATGCACTTATTTTTGTGCCACTAAAATTAAAATCAGTTACAAATGGTTGCGGATTTTGATCGTCTTCCAGATCTGGAATCTTAACTGCTGTTTCCATGTTCCATGGTAATGGATCTGAGAATCCTCCAAGAAACTTCAATGATTCGGCTTGCAATCGTGAGACTTTTTCTGATAAGGTGTTTTGACGTTGTAAATAATCATAATTCTTCATTTCATCAGGTGCAATATAAGTGCCTTTTCCAATGGCAATTCTCTCCAGATAATCCATAAAATCATGCTCTCCTCTGTCAATAACCAGAACACCACCAAAAGTAGGATATGGAAAAAAGAAGCCTTTCCATCTAATTAAACTCACAACCTCAACCCAATTTCCGGAATCGTTTTTCATGTAAAATGTGTCTCCCGGCTCCAGAGTAAATAACTGAAAGAAATTGAAGCGCTGCACAACGGCATGATATGTATTCCTGCTAAATTTTAATGACTCTCCTATAGAAAAGGTAACCGAAATTCGATTCTCATTAGAAAATCTGGGAAACGGCGTTGTACTGGAAACAGAAAATAATTCCTCGATATTATCACTTATGCGCTGCCAAACATACTTTTCTGTAGGCTGAATGGCCATAGTCCATTTATTAATATTATCAACTCTTACTAAATGTGGTAATGATACATCTTTGGTCTCTCCAACGCTCTCATTAGCCATAGAATAAATATTTCGCAGTGGTTGAATCCTTTCGTTTTGAGTTAATGGCAATTCATTTATTTCTACCTTATTTAAATTATTGAAGACATTGTAGGTCTTCATATAATCATACATTTTAAAATGCCAGCCAACAACATATAAAATAGTAAAAAATGCTATCAACATTATGATCATTACAAACCGTTTTCCAGAACTGGCAGATCTCCTGAATTTTCTCAACCCCAGAAATAATACAAGTACACTTAAAAGAATGACAAATATGAATTTTCTAACAAATAACAAGGCTGGCTGATAGTCGTCACGAAGAAAAAATAGAGCGATGATCAATAAAAGTATTGTAATTATAACCCGTCGCTTTTGTTTAGCTCCTTTGTTCCAGTAGTTTTTTAACATTGTTTATAGTCTCTAGTTTATATGGTTTAGCCTGTCTATCAAATAAAAATCTTAAATCAAAAATCCTGAATCGTAAATCATAAGAGTCCTTTATCTTTTAACCTATCTCTCGCACTTTTTTTATCCTCTTTAGGTGTTTCTGTTTTAGGTTTTTCCTGGATCTCTTCTACAACCTTTTTTTCTTTAGTGGTTATATCTTCTATGAAATCTTTACCCTTTTCAATTGTATCATGCACAATATCTTCAATCGAATCTGATTTTTCATCAATTACATCGCCAGATTTAATTACAAAATTAGCAACATAGGTTCCAATTAATGTTCCAACAACTATGGAAGTAAATATTGAAACCGTTGTATAGTTTATTGGAATCAAAAACTTCAAAACCAGAAGTAATAATAAAAACAGGGCTGTTATATAAACCAGTCTCAATAAGAATGGTTGCTGAAAAATAAACCCTTTTTTATCAGTTGATTTCATTTGTAATTCTTTAGAATTAACAAGCTTATTGACAAATCTGTAGAACCCATTTCCATTAGATTCTCTCCAATACAAAAGAATTCCAAATAATATTGAGGCTATAAATACAATGAGTTCAAGTGTCATTTTTTAGAGTTTTTAAGCTTGAAGCACGAAGCTTGAAGCAGTTGTTCATTTTAGTTATTTATCTTATTACGAAAAGCAATTTTCATATTCATTAAATCTTTAAATTTCATAAAATATTCACATTAATAAAGATAATAAACTTCAAGCTTCTATTTTCAACCTTCAGGCTTTTAAAAATTAGTCTATATTATTTAAATATTGTTACTTATTATTTCAATTACCCATTCTTTAAAGGACTCGTTCCAGTCTTTGTAAAGTTTATAAAAATTTTCTTTATCATACCAGTACAAATAAAGTACATCCT
>CBDUIO010000298.1:0-2385 GCA_965367355.1 uncultured Flavobacteriaceae bacterium | reverse complement strand
AAGCATCCAATAAAGATTTTATGCTCTCATCTGCCATTACAGGAATAGCAACACTATTTGTTACAATGCCTAATTTTTTATCTTTTGTTTGATCTGTTGGCTGTTCCAGAATTTCAATTTTAGCCGCTTTTGTTTTATCGATAAATTCTATTGATTCATCAATTGAATATCCCTGATTGGCATCAAATCTTAACTTGAAATCACTCCCAAGGGTTTCTCTTAATCTTATAATTTTTTCAATGTCATCAGATACACTTAAACCTCCTTTTAATTTTATAACTGAAAACCCTTTTCTTTTAAATTCTATTGCTTGTTTTAGTGTGTCTTCTAAAGATTCAATGCCAATTGTAATGCTTGTTGTTATTGAATGTCTAAAACCTCCCAATAATTGATATAAAGGCAATTCAGCCTTACGCGCTATCATATCGTGCAAAGCCATATCTACCATTGCTTTTGTTGATGTCGATTTTTTTAGCTGTACCTTTAAAAGATAATCTGTTTTAACAATTTGGAATGGTGACTGACCTCGAAGTAACGGTATTATAGTTTTTTCAATATTGTCTATAACATCTTGAGGGGATTCTCCTGTTACGGCAATATCCGGAGCCGCACATCCCCAGCTTGTTAAGCCGGTATTTGTAGTTAGTTTTAATATTATATTTGTAGCATGATCTACGGTTTCGTAAGCAATGGTATACGGAGCAGTCAAAGGCATATCAAGCTTAAAATACTCAATGGATTTTATGATCATTAATATCTATTTTGATAGAGTTCATCTGAGGGTGTGTTTTTTATGGTTTCAACAAATTCGGTCATTTTATCTATCATGATTTCCCACATTTTATTTCCTTTTTCAACAGTTGCTAAAGATGCATTACCCATAACTCCCGATTTTGATAATAGCTTTGTATGAGCATACCAGCTAACGCCTCTATCTGAAGTGAAATCTAAATATTCATTATTAAGATCCAAAGTTCCATCGACAGCTTTAGACATATCCACCAGATCTGGTCTTACAGCTAATGTCGTACTGGTTTCTATTTCGCCGGCATGAATATCATTATGAGTTTTTATAAGATCATAAAGATCGATATCACTGGTTTCTCCTGTTTCTACGCAAACAAATATTTTGGCATCTCGATTTATCATTTGAGCAGCATATTCCAAAGTTGGTTTATTGTCGCCATGACCATTTAATATGACTAATTTTTTAATGCCATTATGAGCCAAACTCATACCTATATCATACAATAAAGATGATAGGGCTGTGTTTGATACAGAAATAGTTCCTTTAAACTCACTGTGATGATAAGATACCCCATATGGGATTGGTGGAATGACAAACGGTTTTGGTTCCTGACAATTTTCCGCAACCTTTTTTGCCATATAATAGGCATCAAAATAATCGACATCCAAAGGTAAATGTGGACCATGTTGCTCGATGGCTCCGCAAGGTAAAATCGCCGTATCAACAATTTTTAATCGCTCTTTTATTTCTGGCCAGGTTAATGTTTCCCACATATAATCCGGATATTTTTCTTTATTTCTCATCTATTATATAATTTAATTCATTTAAAAATTCTTCATTTACATTCACTTCCTGCCATCTGTTGTCCAACCTTTTTACAGCACCATCTGCATATTGATTCAGAATATCAAATAAAGGTTTTCTTATATACTTTGGCATATCTTCTAAACTGCTTCTCCCTTTGTCAAATCTTAGTTTGGTTATTTCAGTATGTTCCTTTGCCACTTTTTTGGTGAATTCATTTTTACTTATCAAATTCTTTTTCAGTAATAAATAATACAAATGAGCTGCGTCACTACCTATTTGTTTTACTGAACGAGATTCTAAGGCCTGTAATCCCTTTTCAATTTGAGATTCATTATAACCACAATGCTCCGGATTTTCATCCAGTGATCTTAACATACCGATTATCCTTCGGCATTTTTCACATTTCCCACAAGGATACATTCTTCCTTCCACTTCGTGAGCAGAATGGCATGAAACCTGCTGCTTTTGAAGATCAGGATATCGTTTTACTAATATTTTCATAATGAGCAATTCTGATAAACTTCTCAATATAGAAAATTGGTTGATCTGCCATCCTTTACTTCTGTAATATCGGGTTAAAGCATTGTCAAAATACTTGCTTTGATCATAAAGACCATGATAATGCGTAATACCTTCAATATTTCCAGTCATTGTTGTATCATATTCGTCGCCAATCAAGATATTCCCAATGTTATTTGCTCTTACAACCGGAAGAACACCAAACAGAAAAACGGCGACTGTCCATAATCTAATTGGATAAATATCAGCTCGAATCGATGCAAAATTCTCTTTTATAAAAGGGAATTGTTTGATCATCCAATTGAACACAC
>CBDUIO010000297.1:0-2394 GCA_965367355.1 uncultured Flavobacteriaceae bacterium | reverse complement strand
AAGAAGGAAATGGACATTTCTCAGCAAGCAGAGAATTTCAGAAAAATGCTTCTTACTTTAAATGATGATGTAAGGGTAATAATCATAAAAATTGCTGACCGATTGCATAATATGCAAACCATGGATGCCATGAGACCGGACAAACAGGTTAAAATAGCCAGCGAAACCTTATATATCTATGCCCCTTTGGCTCATAGAATTGGTCTTTACAACATTAAAACCGAATTAGAGGATCTTGGATTAAAATATACCGAGCCTGAAGTTTATCAGGACATTCTTAATAAGATAAAAGAAAGTAAAGAAGAGCAGGACGCATACATAAAGGATTTTACTAAAGTTATAGCCGATTCCTTAAATGCAGAAAACCTGAATTACGAAATTAAAGGTCGACCAAAATCTATTTTTTCAATTAAGAAAAAAATGGTCAAACAAGGGGTTTCTTTTGATGAGGTCTATGATAAATTTGCTATAAGAATTATATATAGATCTGATGCAGCTAATGAAAAATTTCTCGCCTGGAAAATATACTCGATTGTAACAGATCATTTTAGACCAAACCCAATCAGACTAAGAGACTGGATCTCTTCGCCAAAATCGACAGGTTATGAAGCTTTGCATATAACGGTTATGGGACCTAAAGGCAGATGGGTTGAGGTTCAAATTAGAAGCGAAAGGATGAACGAAATTGCCGAAAAAGGTTATGCTGCTCATTATAAATATAAGGAAGGAAAACATACTGAGGAAGATGGATTAGAAGGTTGGATCAATAAACTGCAGGAGGCTTTAGAAAATCCGGAGACCAATGCTGTTGATTTTGTAGAACAGTTTAAATTAAATCTGTATTCAAAAGAAATATTTGTCTTTACACCCAAAGGAGATCTTAAATCACTACCAAAAGGTGCCACACCATTAGATTTTGCATTTAGCATTCATACAGAAGTTGGAATGCGAACAAGAGGTGCGAAAGTTAATGGGAAACTTGTGCCTTTAAGTCACGAATTAAGCAGTGGCGATCAGGTGGATATTTTAACCTCAGATAAATCTAAACCAAATTCAAACTGGCTTGATTATGCAACCACTGCCAGAGCGAGAAGTAAAATTAAATCTGCCCTAAAGGAGGATACTAAAAAAGTTGGTGAGGAAGGTAAAGAAATCCTTA
Source organism: uncultured Flavobacteriaceae bacterium (assembly GCA_965367355.1). Taxonomy (GTDB): domain Bacteria; phylum Bacteroidota; class Bacteroidia; order Flavobacteriales; family Flavobacteriaceae; genus Site-B1. Next base: position 1,235 of record CBDUIO010000297.1, on the reverse strand, counting down.
GAAGAAAACTAAAACAACTAAAAATTGAACTGAATGAAAAATCAATAAATGAACTGGTAAATTTTTTCAAATTAAAAACCAGTTTAGATCTTTTCTACAGGGTTGGAGTTGGAAGTATCGATAATAAAATGCTCAAAAGCTTTGCTGCGCAAAGAAGCAATGCGTTAATGAGCTTTATAAAAAACAAAATATCAAGAAAACAAAATCTATCAAAAGAAGAACTTCATAGAGAAGAGTTGACCTCAAACTATGATATGCTTGTTTTTGGTAAAGATGAGCAAAAACTGGATTATAAAATTGCCAACTGTTGCAATCCTATTCCCGGAGATGCCGTTTTCGGGTTTACAACAATTAATGATGGCATTAAAGTCCATAAAAAAAACTGCCCTAACGCCCTAAGTTTACAGTCCAATTATGCCTATAGGATTATGGCTGCAAAATGGATTGACTCTTCACAACAGGAGTATATTGCCGAATTGCGCCTTACAGGAATCGATACTTTAGGTTTAATAAATGATATAACTAAGGTCATATCTTCAAACATGCATGTGAATATGAAAAGCATTAGTTTTGATACCAATGGCGGTCTCTTTAATGGTAAAATTAAGGTGGTAGTTAAAAATAATACTGTTGTTGATAAACTTATGCAAAATCTTAAAAAAATTAATGGTATTGAGAAAGTTAATAGAGTTTAATACCATAAATTTGTGATAGATTATGAGTGCAAAAAAAGATAGTGGAAATCAAGACATTGTTAAGGATGTCTTCACCAAGTTTTTGGAGAGCAATGGACATAGAAAAACTCCGGAACGCTATGCAATTCTTCAAGAGATTTATGACAATGATGAGCATTTCGATATTGAATCCTTATACATAAGTATGAAGAATAAAAAATATCGCGTTAGCAGAGCAACATTGTATAACACTATTGAATTGTTATTAGAATGTGGGCTTGTAAGAAAACATCAATTTGGTCAAAATCAGTCACAATATGAGAAGTCTTATTTTGACAAACAACATGACCATGTTATTTTAACAGATTCCGGAGAGGTTATTGAATTTTGTGATCCAAGAATTGAATCGATTAAAAAAACATTGGAAGAAGTTTTCAACATAGAAATCAAGACTCATTCACTCTACTTTTACGGCAACAAAAAAACTAATTAACTTATTTATTTCAAATGGCAGTAGATTTACTACTTGGATTACAATGGGGAGACGAAGGCAAAGGAAAA
>CBDUIO010000296.1:0-2408 GCA_965367355.1 uncultured Flavobacteriaceae bacterium | reverse complement strand
CATAACAACTACTTTTAACAGTAAATTCTAAGTGTTATGAAAAATTTTAGATGGTATTTACTCATTATTTTTATTTTGATTAGGGTTATAATTTCCAGTGCACAACAAGGGAAAGAGAAATCCGAAATTCAACAAGAGATCCAAGATCTTAAAAACGACATCAAAGAATTAGAAGCAGAAATTGCTGATGCTAAAATTAACTACCCTGAAGATTTGCCAGAACTTCAAAAAGACCTTGAGGCTACAAAAAAGATGCTTTCGGCTTTCGAAAAAATGGCAGGAGTTTCACCTAAATCTGAAGCAAATTTACCTAAGGCGACGCCTGTTACCAAAACAAACTACAATTCTTCCATCGTACCCATTAACCTCAATCGAGCTGTTATTGCGCCTAAACCGGGAGAAGATACCGACCGCTTGCTGTGGTACAAGGGCAAAAGAATAAACGACAGCACGCTTATTACTACGAAAGCTTTGGTAGTGCAATATCAGTCAAAGATGAACCGTGTAGTGGCCCAGCCCGAAAAGATATCTGATCCCTTTGAAAAAATAATTAAGGAGTTAGAAAAAACAGAAATTAGAAAAGATGAATTACTTGAAGAATATCTTAAAGCAAAAAATGGATTCATGTATTATCCTGAATTGTCGCAGGCGATGTTATTATACGATGACATATCTGAGCGTTATAATGATGTTGTTAAGAATACAATTGAAATGCCCAAACCTATGGTGAATGTGAAAAATTATGATATCAAAGTAAAGGAAAAATCACTACTAAAAAAGGATTCTGAAATAGCAGTCGAGTTAAAACAAAGGTGGGAAAAAGCTTTTGCAGAGATTATTATATTAATTGCAAGATTACCCAATCCAGAAAATTTTCCAGCTCCACCAGCAAAAGAAATAGGTGTTTGTAGTACTTGCGATAATAAGTTAATTGAAAGAGAAAGAATTCAGGATAGTATCTGGAGTAGCAATTTTCAGAATAAAGAAGTAGAAATTATTACTGCAATTTTTGTATTAGTTCAAGAAAAAAATGGCTTTGATGCTGACGTAAGTAAAGAATTGAATTTGATGTCTGATATGTTGAAGAGGATGCGTAAAAAAGCAAAAATTTTATTGGATAAATACGGCAACGATTTGAAGTACGCTTTGGGTATAATTCCAACGGTATTAGCTATTGAAAGACAAGGCCAGCTGCTTGGTTTGGTCGATGAAACGGATGCGATTTCAATAGATGCAGCTACAGGCTTAAGTGCATATGAGAAATATTTTTATAAGCAGCTGGACGCCAAGAATTACAATTTCATATTGGATTATGCGTTTCATTTTGCCGTTGCCAGACAAAAAGAGCTATTGGGTATTAGAGAATCTGTAAAAGAAGTAGAACAGGCCAAAGCTTTCAACCGGTTCAGACTTGAATTGGATTTTGATTTTATTTATGAACAAACTGACGATGAAGGTAAAACCGAAATGAAAGCAACCGGTAATATCAGTTCTAAAGGTGATATATATGTAAAGCTTATGAGAGATAGCTGTAACTGGAGAATGACCATGTACACTCCCGATTTTGATTTTGCTAACGAAAATAATATTGCCATACCTCTTTTTGTTAATTCTGGAGAAAAAACTATTAAGGTTGAAGGGGATAAGCTGGAAACTTATTCCTATACAGGTCCACCAGATTGGAAATTGCAATTTCCTTATTTTAAGATCGATTTTTGTATAAGTAAAAGAAGCGATAGTGCTTTTTTAATGCCAATGAATTTTGAAGTAGGTGAAAAGATTGCATTAGGAAATCTTTCTAAAGCATATAAAGCAGAAATGTTGCCATTAGCAAACTATATGATAATTGATGTAAATAAAATGGAAGATAATGCTACTAAAGGAATGGAACTTGCAGCAGAAATTATGGATGAAATTTCCGAACCCATGACAGGAAACTCAAGCGGTTATGCAAAATTAGATAAGCTACAAAAAAGATATGCACTAAAAATTAAACAAGACGGTTATAAGAAACAAATCAGCGAAATAGGAATGAACAAACGGTCCGTTTTTCTATTTAAAGTTAGTTCAAATACTTCTGTGCTAATCGATAAATATAATGATACAAAATATAATATTGATGAAAATACAAAACTGCTAAAAGGATTGATACATTTAAAAGTTGTACATGATCCTGAAAAAATCCAATTGAATCATAAATAATTAGCAGATGAATAAATATATCTTGCCTATAGTAATTTTTCTTCTTGGGTGTTCAGGCATAATTGCCCAGACCTGTAATGACGAACTTATCATGTCTTTAAAAAACAACTGGGAATATTCAAGGTCAACTCCAGTTGTTCCTAAAATATCCTCATCACCCAGTACACAGGCAGCAATTTTGAAAAAGGCAGAAATAGTCAGGAAAT
>CBDUIO010000295.1:0-2411 GCA_965367355.1 uncultured Flavobacteriaceae bacterium | reverse complement strand
GCCAGAAAAATATGGGCTAAAGCATTGAAGTTTAAATATGGGGCTAATTCAAGAGCTCAAATGCTTAAATATCATATTCAGACTTCCGGAAGGAGTTTGCACGCTCAGGAGATTGATTTTAATGATATAAGAACGACACTTCAGGCACTTTATGCCATTTATGATAATTGTAATTCTTTACACACTAATGCCTATGATGAAGCCATCACAACTCCAACTGAAGAATCTGTTCGTCGGGCGATGGCTATTCAGTTAATAATCAATAAAGAATTAGGATTAGCAAAAAATGAAAATCCTATCCAGGGAGCATTTATTATTGAGGAATTAACAGATTTGGTAGAGGAAGCTGTTCTGTTGGAATTTGATAGAATTACTGAGCGTGGAGGCGTTTTAGGCGCTATGGAAACCATGTACCAACGCAGTAAGATTCAGGAACAAAGTTTGTATTATGAAACATTAAAACATACCGGAGAATTTCCAATTATTGGGGTAAATACATTCCTCAGCAGTAAAGGATCACCAACAATTTTGCCGGCTGAAGTAATAAGAGCCACAGAAGTGGAAAAACAAAATCAGATCAAAACATTAAAGGATCTTCATACCACTCACAATACAGAAATGCTGTTAAAGGATCTTCAACATAAAGCAATACACAACCAAAATATATTCGAATCCTTGATGGAAGCCTGTAAGTACTGTTCTTTAGGTCAAATTACAAATGCTTTGTTTGAAGTAGGTGGGCAGTATAGAAGAAATATGTAATAGACCAAATAAGAATTATAGAGTCAAGATCCAGGTTTTTTGTAATTGTCTGAATTTTTTTAATTCTTTTCTTAAAATAGGCAAATAGTCTTTTCCATCACTGTTGCAGTGCATCAATCGTTTACAATTGAAATACAGTAAATTGGTCAATCGCTCCACAGTTGCAATATGCTTGTGTTTTTTATCTGAATCGCGTTCCAATTCTGCATTCACTATTTCAGGAGCTAATGATACAGATTGTTGGATAATATCTCCAGAAAAATATATGTGTGGATCTTCTTTGCCATCCGAAGTCAAATTCGACAAATCTTGATTGAGATATGTAGAAATACTACTGGAAAGGACAATGATCTCCAATGCCTTTTTATAAATAGGCAAATCTGAAAGATGAGATGGAATATTGTAAAACATTTTCTTATAGCAGTTTTATCAAATGTAGTTACAAGAAATGAAATAATACTTTCTAATTTAAAGTAATAATGTATATTTACTTTAATATTTAACGTATTTTTAAATAAAACTTTAAATGAATATAGATTCACTTAATTGGAAGATTTTAAATTGTCTTCAAAAGAATGCCAGACAATCCAATTCTGAAATTGGAAGGACTGTAGGCATAAGTTCTCCTGCGGTTACTGAGCGTATTAAAAAAATGGAAGATGCCGGGATTATTCAGGGATATCAAACATCTGTTTCCGCTTTAGAAGCAGGGTATCAGTTAAAGGCTATTATCACTTTAAGGGCATTTATGGGCATGTTAAAACCTTTTATGGAAAAGGTGAAATCCTATGATGAGGTGCTAAACTGTTATCGTATTACGGGGAATGAAAATTTTGTTATGGAAGTTGTTCTTAAGAATCAAAAACATTTAGAAAGGTTTATCGATCAGTTAATAGTTTATGGAGAAACCAAAACCCAAATTGTATTATCACATGTTGTTAAAAATGGCCAGGTAAAACCTTTAGGTTAGTAAAATAGGCTTGCTATTTTTCCTTTAAAGCCATTTTTCTATTTAAATAAATTAGAATTAAAACTGAAATAAACATTAATCCTGTTATAAAATACCAGGTGAATTCAAATCCAAATCTATCAACAAACTGCATTCCTATATTGTGCCCTAAGATATGTGCTATTGCGAATCCAATACTATATAAAGCCATGTATTCTCCCTGATTACCTCTTTTGGCCCGCTGTAATGCAAATGCATTTGAAAATGGAAAGGCAACCATTTCTCCAATTGTCATTAAGATCATTCCTATTACTAGAACTCCGGCCCATGTAGATAAATTTAAAACCACAAAACTAAAAGCGGTTAGTATAGCGCCAATGATGATCAACCCTAATTTATTTATTCTACCGTTTTCTAAATACTTAACTATTGGCATTTCAAAAATAAATATCAGTAAGCCGTTTAAACCCATTAACAAGCCTATTTTATTTTCGTTTAAAAAATGAACATCTTTATAATAAAGAGGAATGGTTGAAAAGTATTGCAGGAAGGAAATACTATATAAAATCATAGCTCCCATAAATATTAAATAGTTGATATCTTTATAAGCCGATTTAGGATTCTGCACAACGACTTCATCAAAAGTTCTGGCAGTTTTAGGGTTCAATACATTGACCAGAAGTAATCCCGCGAGTATGCA
>CBDUIO010000294.1:0-2419 GCA_965367355.1 uncultured Flavobacteriaceae bacterium | reverse complement strand
TGGGTAACTTACAGATTAATGAAATCTATAGATGACTATGATGTTGAGGTCATTATCACTTTAGCAGCTGTTATGGGAGGCACTTTACTGGCCCAAAAATTTCATATGTCAGCCCCTTTGGCCATGGTTGCCTGTGGATTATTAGTTGGGAATGATACCGTAAGAAATTCCGCCATGAGTGATGTTACCGAGACTTATGTAGATAAGTTCTGGGAGTTGATCGATGTTCTGTTAAACACATTATTGTTTGTATTAATTGGCATGGAAATCCTTGTTTTGACATTTAAAGGGCAATACATTTTAGCAGGTTTGCTGGCTATTCCAATAGTATTATTGTCAAGATATATGTCGTTATGGATTCCTATAAGATTTTTTAAGAAGAAACTGGAGTTTGTACCAAATACCAATTTGATTATGACCTGGGGAGGATTGCGAGGTGGTATTTCAATCGCTCTTGCTTTAAGTTTAACGAATGAAATGAACAGAGAGATATTTTTATTGATCACTTATTTTATTGTTACCTTTTCTATAATTGTGCAAGGATTATCTGTTGGGCCACTAATTAAAAAATTAACCAAAGGAGAGGATCAATAAACTTTTAACTGAGATTTTATTTCGGTAAATGGAATTTTGAATTCAGTTAAACTATCTGTATAAGTGGGTATCTCGTTTGCATTGTACAAAATAATAACGCCTTCATTATCCAATCCAATTGTTTCCGGTAATTTAAAATTCTCATCTGAAATGTTTCCGACTTCTTTTTCAAAATATGGTTTTATGATCTTTCTTAACTCAATTTCGTCTTTGATAAAATTAGTGTAATCCAAAAGCTCACCCGTAGAAGAATCGAAATTGAGAAAAGTGACTTTCGAGGCGCCATGAATAGCTCCTGTGTTTATATAAGTGGTCATGGCAATACAAATTAAATTATGAGATTGATAAGTGACCTCACCATCAATAACGACTTCCCATGGTGTAATTTCCGACTGTAGGTCTTCATCTAAAATCTCATAGAATCTTTCAAAAGATAAGTTGAATTGCTCAATGCCTTTTTCAAACGTATCAAGTGAAGTGTCAACCGAATCAATGTTCATGGCATGAGTTGTAAACTCAACCAGTTCATAGTTTATACGGGTACTTACCATGTCCTGGCCCTCTGCTTGTGGGATATTAATTTCAACAACGGACCCTTGTTCTTCAAGGATATTGATTTCAGAAAATGTTAAGTTTATTTCTTCTTCACAGGAAAGAAATAAGCCTGCCAATAATATTAAAACAACATGTTTTAATGTGATATGTAATTTAAAAGAAATCATAAACTAAAGGTATTATTTTACATTTGAATAGAACGAATTAAAAGCTAACTTTGTTGCAAATATTTTACTGATGAAATTTAACACCAAAACGATACACGGAGGACAGGAGCATGACAAGGCTTATGGATCGGTGATGCCGCCAATTTATCAAACATCGACCTATGCTCAATCTACTCCGGGAGGACATAAAGGATACGAATATTCAAGGACTCATAATCCAACACGAAATGCCTTAGAGAATTCCTTCGCTAGTCTTGAGAATGGAACATATGGATTGGCTTTTGGTTCTGGTTTAGCGGCAATTGATGCGGTGATAAAATTATTAAAACCCGGCGATGAGGTCATTTCTACCAACGATCTTTATGGTGGTACTTATAGATTATTTACTAAAATATTTGAAGGATTTGGAATCAAATTTCATTTTATCGGAATGGAAAATGCTTCAAAAATTGAAGATTATATTAATAAAAACACAAAATTGATCTGGGTAGAAACGCCAACCAATCCAATGATGAATGTCATCGATATTGAGGCCGCTTCAAAGATTGCAAAGAAGAACAATATATTGCTTGGTGTAGATAATACTTTTGGAACCCCTTATTTACAACAACCTTTGAATTTAGGAGCAGATATTGTGATGCATTCTGCAACAAAGTACTTAGGAGGGCATAGTGATGTTGTTATGGGTGCACTTATAGTAAAAGACAAAGATCTTGCAGATAAGTTATATTTTATTCAGAATGCTAGCGGAGCAATTTGTGGGCCACAGGATAGTTTTTTAGTGTTAAGAGGTATAAAAACTTTGCATGTTCGTATGCAACGACATTGCGAAAACGGAAAGGCTATTGCAAAATATTTATCATCACATCCTAAAATTGAAAATGTATATTGGCCTGGTTTTGAGGATCATCCTAATCATGGTATTGCTAAAAAGCAGATGAAAGATTTTGGAGGGATGATCTCTTTTACAACCAAAGGAAATAACTATGATGAGGCTATTAGGATTGTTGAGAATCTTAAAATATTTACTTTGGCCGAATCTTTAGGTGGTGTTGAATCATTGGCTGGTCACCCTGCAAGTATGACTCATGCCAGTATACCTA
>CBDUIO010000293.1:0-2424 GCA_965367355.1 uncultured Flavobacteriaceae bacterium | reverse complement strand
GTGAATGAATATTATGGCGATATGATGATGAATTTTTACTATTCTATTATGAGCATTTATGGCTGGTGGAATTGGTCTCGAAAGAAGGAAGACAAACCTGTTGTACCCATTTCAAGGACAAATTCTAAAGAGAAATTAACAGGAGTGTTGTTTTTTGTGTTGACAATGATAGTAACTTATATAGTTTACAGATCATATGGTTATGATATGAAAATTCCAAACTATATTGATATAGTGACCTCAGGAATTTTCTTTACGGCTATGTGGTATATGGCAAACAAGAAATTAGAAAACTGGACCTTATGGATCATCGGCGATTTAATTACAATACCTTTATATGCCTATAGAGGATTGGGAATGTTATCATTACAATATTTAGTATTTACAGTTTTAGCAATACAAGGATATATAGAATGGAAGAAAACCTTAAACAACAACCCGCAAAATGTATAAAAGTTGTTTTGTTTGGACCGGAATCTACGGGTAAGACAACTTTATCAAGACATTTGGCAAGACATTACAATTCAATTTGGGTGCCTGAATATGCCAGAGAATATCTTCAGGATAAATGGAACAATGAGCGAAAAACCTGTGAAGCAGACGACCTGTTGCCAATTGCATACGGGCAAATGAAACTTGAAAATCAACTGGCAAAAAAAACAGATTCTGTTCTAATTTGCGATACAGATCTTCTCGAAACAAAGGTATATTCCGAAGCGTATTACACAGGATCCTGTGATCCCATTCTGGAGAAATATGCCTTAGAAAACACATACGATCTGTATTTTTTAACTTATATTGATACACCTTGGGAAGCAGACGATTTAAGAGATAAACCCAATGAAAGATTAAGGATGTTTAAAGCATTTGAAAATGCTTTGATAAAGTATAACAGGCCTTACGTATTGTTAAAAGGAGATAAACAAAAGAGGTTAAAAACGGCGGTTAAGCATATTGATAAATTATTAAAATAATTACTATGCATTTTTCTGAAAAAGACATAAAACAAATTCGTAATAAAGGATTAACAGTTGAACAGGTCAATGCCCAAATTGATACTTTTAAAAAAGGGCTGCCTTTTGTGAATTTAGAATCGGCGGCAACAATTGGTAATGGGATTTTAAAATTATCCAATTCTGAAAAGGAACAATTCATTGAATATTTTGAGAAAAAGAGAGATAGTATTTCCTTTATTAAATTTGTTCCCGCTTCTGGAGCAGCTACTAGAATGTTCAAATTTCTATTCGACTTTTTAAAAAATTTTTCAATTCAGGAAGAAACAATCAATGCTTATGTAAATAAGTACAATGCTTCAAATCTTGCAATGTTTTTCGTGGGCATTAAAAACTTTCCATTCTATTATATTGTTAAACAAAAATTGTATCAGGAATTCAAAGATTTTGACGACTTAAAATTAAATTTAAAACTACTTCTATTCGTTCAAACTATGCTTGATGAAGATAAATTGGATTATGGGAATTATCCCAAAGGATTATTCCCGTTCCATCAATATAAAGGCCACATCGCAACGGCTTTTGAAGAGCATTTATTTGAAGCAGCACATTACGCCTCAGCAAATGGTAAAGCGGATCTCCATTTTACAGTCTCAGAAAAACACAGCCATAAATTTGACAGTGAATTTGATCGTATTGAGAAAATTGTAGAAAAAAAGACGAAAACGGAATTCAATATTACTTATTCGTTTCAGAAACAATCTACTGATACAATTGCCGTAACGCTTCAAAATGAGCCCTTTAGGGAGGAAGAGGGGCAACTTTTGTTCAGGCCATCTGGTCATGGTGCTTTAATTGAGAATCTAAATGAATTGGATGCCGATATCATTTTTATTAAAAATATAGATAACGTTGTTGTATTTAAATATGAGGAAGAAGTTGCCAAATACAAAAAAATGTTGGCAGGCGTTTTACTGGAGATTCAATCTCATGTTTTTAAATTCCAGGAATCATTAGAAAAGGGAAATATAACTGAATCTGACATTCAAGAAATGTCGTTATATATTTCTAATAATTTAAATGTAGTAATCGATAAAGATTTCAAGAATTGGTCTAAAGAAAAACAATGTGATTATTTAAAATCTAAAATTGACAGACCAATTCGAGTTTGCGGCATGGTGAAAAACGAAGGTGAACCGGGAGGTGGTCCGTTTTGGGTGCGCAAGAGCAATGAAATTTCACTCCAAATTATTGAATCGGCTCAAATCGATAAAGATAATATCAAACAAAAATCAATCTTAGAAAATTCAACTCATTTTAATCCGGTTGATCTTGTTTGTGGGGTTAAGAATTATAAAGGTGAAAAATATGATCTAATAAAGTTTGTGGACCATAAAACAGGATTTATAACAACAAAGACCAGATTAGGTAAAAAACTAAAAGCTTTGGAGTTGCCCGGACTTTGGAATGG
>CBDUIO010000292.1:0-2450 GCA_965367355.1 uncultured Flavobacteriaceae bacterium | reverse complement strand
TTGCATTAATTTACTTTTTCAGCAAAAATAGTCATTTTTAAAGCTAATTTTTATGATATATTTATGTAGTTGCCAAGCCTTTATTAATTATCTTTGCAACTTATATTATAACGGGAATTAATCCGTTATTATAAGAAACTTTAAATTATGTCAAATCAAACTCTATCTTTTTCAAGATCAGATTCCGCTAAGTTTTTCAGAACACTTAACAAAAGAGTCAATTCTTATTTTAAAGATAACAACATAAAAAGAACAGGAAACTGGAAGCTATGGGTTAAGACTGTAGTCATGTTCGGTATGTTCTTAACACCTTATTTCTTAATGCTTACTTTGAATATTCCAGGTTGGGCACAATTACTTCTTACCATTGTAATGGGAGTTGGTATGGCAGGCGTTGGTATGAATGTCATGCATGATGGAAATCACGGTTCTTTTTCGAATAAAGAATGGATAAACAGATTAATGGGAAGCAGTATTTACATCCTGGCAGGTAATGTTTATAATTGGAAAGTTCAACATAATGTTCTTCACCATACCTATACAAACATCCATGGTCATGATGAAGATCTGGAAGCCGGAAGAATATTACGTTTTTCTGAGCATTCAAAATGGCAATGGCATCATAGATTTCAACACTATTATTCTATTTTGTTATACGGACTTTTAACTATAAACTGGGCTATCACAACCGATTTTCAGCAAATGAGCCGTTATATGAAACGAAAACTTTCCTATGGCAAATTTCCTAATCCGGTTTTGAACTGGAGTAAACTGGTCATCTCAAAAATAATTTATGTCTGCATGTGGATTGTAATTCCAATTCTTATTTCTGACATTGCCTGGTGGAAAATTATCATCGGATTTTTTATTATGCACTATACAGCGGGGTTAATATTAAGTGTTGTATTTCAATTAGCTCATGTCATGGATGAAGCCGATATGCCTTTGCCTGAAAAAGATGGTACCATGAAAAATACCTGGGCTATTCATCAGCTTAAGACTACTGTTAATTTTGCGACCAAGAATAAAATTGTCAACTGGTTTACGGGCGGATTGAATCATCAGGTTGAACACCATATTTTCCCTCATATCAGCCACGTTCACTACACCAAGATCGCGAAAATAGTCAGAGAGACTGCCAAAGAATTCAATTTACCTTACAACGAATATAAATCAACACGTAGCGCAATTATTTCTCATTTCAGGTACTTACGTGAAATGGGAATGAAACCTGCTTTACAAGCTTAAGTAATTTTAGTAATTAATGAACCAACTTTCAGAAAGAATCCTTAACATGTCGACTTCTGCTACTTTGGCTATGGCTGCCAAAGCAAGAGAATTAAGATCAGAGGGAAAAGACATTATTGGACTAAGTCTTGGCGAACCGGACTTTAATACACCAGACTTCATCAAAGACGCAGCTATTCAAGCCATACATGATAACTACAATTCCTATTCTCCGGTTGACGGATATGTGGAATTAAAGGAAGCCATTATCAAAAAGTTTAAAAGAGACAACAATTTAACATATACATTGCCTCAAATAGTCGTGTCTACGGGCGCAAAACAATCCCTGGCCAATGTTGCAGGAGTTATGCTGAACAAAGGCGATGAAGTTATTTTACCTTGTCCTTATTGGGTTAGTTATGCCGATATTGTTAAACTTAATGATGGTGTTCCTGTAGAGGTCCATACGACTATAGATACCGATTTTAAAATGACGGCAGAACAATTGGAAGCAGCGATTACACCAAGAACCAAAATGATCTGGTATAGTTCGCCCTGCAACCCTAGTGGCTCTGTTTATAGTAAAGAAGAACTTCGTTCATTAGCTGATGTTTTACAAAAACATCCTGATATCTATGTGGTTTCTGATGAGATATATGAGCATATTAACTATGCCGGTGCTCACCAAAGTATGGCTCAGTTCGGCGACATGTTTGACAGGACAATAACTGTTAATGGCGTGTCAAAAGCTTTCGCAATGACAGGCTGGAGAATTGGTTATATTGGTGCTCCAGATTGGATTGCACGCGCCTGTAACAAAATGCAGGGGCAAATAACGAGTGGAGCGAACTGTATTGCGCAACGCGCTGTTATAACGGCATTAAATGAACCTCCTTCAAGAGTACAATATATGATCGACGAATTTAAAAATCGTCGCGACCTTATTTTGAATTTATTAAAGGATATCAAGGGATTTGAAACCAATGTTCCTGAAGGTGCTTTCTATGTATTTCCTAATGTTTCTTATTTCTTCGGAAAGACATTAAGGGGTAAAAAGATCAATACCGCAACCGATCTCTCTTTATACCTTCTTGAAGAGGCTCTTGTAGCAACTGTAACCGGCGATGCATTTGGAAGTCCTAACTGTATCAGGATCTCTTATGCAGCAAGTCAGGAGCAGATTATTGAAGCGATGAAGCGTATTAAAGAAGTTGTCAGTTAAA
>CBDUIO010000291.1:0-2464 GCA_965367355.1 uncultured Flavobacteriaceae bacterium | reverse complement strand
GCATCAGAAAAAAACATTTCAGCAGTAATCGCAGAAAAAGATGTAAAAAAAGCGCTTAACACTTTACATGAACAATTCTTTGAAGGAAACATCAAACAATTAAATGTATTTATAACAGGTGTTGGAAATGTAGGAGTCAGACTGTTGGATCAAATCAGGCAACAGCAAAACTATTTACGAAAAAATTTAAAGATTAGTTTAAGGGTCATTGGTCTGTCCAATTCAAGAAAAATGGTTTTTCAGGAACATGGCATTGATCTCGAAACATGGAAAGAGAAACTAGATAAGGGTAAAAAAGCCTCATTAACTGAATTCATGGAAACTGCAAAGGAATTAAACCTTAGAAACAGTGTATTTGTTGATGTCACTGCCAATAAAGATGTTTCAGAACTTTATGAAAAATATTTAAAAAGCAGTATTGCCGTAGTGGCTTGTAATAAAATTGCATGTTCAAGCGATTATGAAAATTATAAGAAATTAAAGCGATTATCTTTGGATTATAATGTGCCTTTTCTTTTTGAAACGAATGTAGGAGCTGGATTACCTGTGATCGATACACTTAATAATTTAATAGCTTCAGGAGATAAAATCACATCCATTCAGGCTGTTTTATCGGGAAGTCTGAATTACATTTTCAATCATTTTAACAACTCTACTAACTTTCATGATGTTGTTAAAAACGCTCAAAAAGAAGGATATACAGAACCCGATCCCAGAATTGACCTAAGTGGCGTTGATGTAGCAAGGAAGATTTTGATATTGGCTCGGGAAAGTGGTGCTCAAATGGACCTTGAAGATATAGTGAATGAAACATTTTTAACCAAAGCCAATTTAGCGAGCAAGTCAGTGGATGGTTTTTACAAAACTCTTAAAGATGATGAGGCTTATTTTCAAAAGCTATATAAATCAGCTAAATCTAAAAACAGCAGGTTAAAATATGTTGCTGAATTTAACAATGGAAAGGCGAAGGTTGGACTTCGTGAGATTCCGGAAGGACACCCATTTTATAATCTGGAAGGAAAAGACAACATCGTCATGTTCTACACAAAACGATATCCGGACCAGCCAATGATCATCAAAGGAGCTGGCGCGGGAGCTGATGTGACTGCTTCAGGTATTTTTGCCGATATAATTAGAGCAGAAAATGATTAAAGACCTTCAATATTAGTAAATATGAATGAAATAAAAATTTTCTCTCCGGCTACAGTGGCTAATGTCTCCTGCGGATTCGATGTTCTTGGATTTTGTCTAAACAGTATTGGTGATGAAATGGTGATACGAAAAACCAGAAAAAAAGGCATTCGCATTTCAAAAATAAAAGGTTTTGAATTGCCTTTGGATAGCACAAAGAATGTTGCCGGAATTTCTGCTTTAGCCATGTACGAAGCTGTTAAACCGGATTTCGGATTCGAGATAGAAATAAACAAAAAAATAAAGCCGGGAAGTGGAATTGGAAGTAGCGCAGCAAGTGCCGTAGGCAGTGTTTTTGGCATGAATGAATTAATGGGTAATCCCTTTAACAAAACACAATTAACCAAATTTGCAATAAAAGGCGAAGCATTTGCCAGTAAATGTGAACATGCCGATAATTTGGCACCAGCTATTTTTGGTGGATTTACTTTAGTGAAAAGTTTAGACCCACTTGAAATTCTTCAGATTCCTTCCCCAGACAATTTATATGCAACGATCATCCATCCGCAAATTGAAATAAAAACTTCAGAGGCCAGAGCTATTTTGCCCAATGAAATTCCTATAAAAGATGCGATAACACAATGGGCTAATTTTGGCAGTTTAATCCATGGGTTGCATACTAATGATTTTGCTCTCATTAAAAGATCTTTACTAGATGTTGTTATAGAACCCTACAGAAGTAAACTTATTCCAAAATTTGAAGAGATAAAAATTGAGTCCTTAAAAGCAGGCGCCTTAGGTTGTGGAATCTCCGGATCCGGACCTTCAATTTTTACTTTAAATGAAGGCTTGGATGTTGCTAAAAAAGTTGAACATGCAATGAAAAAAGTTTTTTCAAGTACTCATATTGCATATGAAACCTATGTGACTAAAATTAACAAGGAAGGAATAAAAATTATAAGCATGCTATAATGAATTATTATTCGTTGAATAGAAAGGCAAAAGATGCCAATTTTAAAGAGGCTGTTATTAGAGGTCTGGCACCTGACAGAGGATTGTATTTTCCTGAAAGTATAACGCCTCTTCCAAAAGAATTCTTTAGTGAGATTGATAATTATTCCAATACAGATATCGCATTTAAAACGATCCAGCAGTTTGTAGAACCTGATATTCCTGACCCTGTTTTACGCTCAATAATTGAAGAGACCTTGTCCTTCGATTTTCCTGTAGTTCAATTTTCAGATCATATTTCTACCCTTGAATTGTTTCACGGTCCTACAATGGCATTTAAAGATGTAGGAGCACGTTTTATGGCGCGTTGTTTGGGTTATTT
>CBDUIO010000290.1:0-2465 GCA_965367355.1 uncultured Flavobacteriaceae bacterium | reverse complement strand
AGTGGCGGTCAACATGTTAATAAAGTTTCTTCAAAAGTTGAGCTGCATTTTAATGTGGAGAATTCTAAAATTTTAAGTGAAGAACAAAAAATATTACTTCTAAAAAAATTAAAAACCAGACTTTCCGGGAATAACGATCTCGTTCTTCAATGTGACGAATCTAGAAGTCAGCATAAAAATAAAGAACTTGTAATCAAAAGATTTCTTCAGATAATTAAAAAAGGACTCATTGTTCCTAAAAAAAGAAAACCAACAAAAATTCCTAGGTCTGCTATACGGAAACGTCTAAAAAGCAAGCGGATTCGATCTGAGAAAAAAGCAGAGCGAAAAAAACCAAATTTAGATTAAGAATTATAAAAATCTGAAGTATCTTTGCAGCGTTCTCAATAAAGGGGTGCCTAAAAGCGGCTGAGATCATACCCATTGAACCTGGAACAGGTAATGCTGTTTAGGAAATTTAAATCAAGAATAATCACCTCTTTTTATTCGCTAAATTTTTAAGAATGAAAAATTCTATTGCGTTTATCGTTTTATTTTTTTGTTTCATCTTTTTAAATGCGCAGGAAAAGACACAAGACTCGACCAAAGTTCAAAAACTTGATGAGGTTTTTATAACAGCCATAAGAGTGAACGCCGATTCTCCTATTACACATTCAAATATTTCAAAAGAGCAGTTAGAAGAAAGAAATCTGGGTCAGGATATACCTGTATTAATGAATTATCTGCCTAATGTTGTAACCACATCTGATGCTGGTGCGGGTATTGGATATACAGGGATCAGAGTTCGAGGTAGCGATGCAACTCGAGTTAACGTGACCATAAACGGTGTGCCGTATAACGATTCAGAATCGCATGGTACATTTTGGGTTAATTTAGGCGATTTTGCATCTTCTGTAGAGAGTTTACAGTTGCAACGTGGAGTAGGAACCAGTACCAATGGAGCCGGAGCATTTGGAGCCAGTTTGAATATTTTAACAGATGCAGTTTCAGACAAAGCAGGTGCTGAAATTGCTTCTTCAGTTGGATCATTCAATACCTTTAAGAATACTTTAAAATTTACAACGGGAAAACTAAATAAGCATTTTGAAATTTCCGGACGCCTATCAAAAATAACAAGCGACGGATATATTGACAGAGCCGATTCTGAATTGAAATCATATTTTCTGCAGGGAAGTTTTTCAGATGAAAATACATTAATAAAAGCGCTTGCTTTTGGCGGCTTTGAAAAAACTTACCAGGCATGGTTTGGAATTGATGGGGAAACCCTAAAAAATGACAGAACGTTCAATCCTGCGGGAATGTATACCGATGAGGAAGGGAACACGCGTTTTTATGATAATGAAGTGGATAATTACAACCAGGATCACTACCAGTTGCTTTGGAATGAAAGAATAGACAACAATTGGTCAACAAATGTTGCACTGCATTACACATATGGTAGAGGGTATTTTGAGCAATACAGAGAAGATGATGATTTTGAGACTTATGGATTTGAGCCACTCAATGTAGATGGAGAAGTAGTAGAAAACACAGATCTAATAAGAAGGCGCTGGTTAGATAATGATTTTTATGGCACTACGGCTTCAGTAAATTATAAAAACGAAAAATCGGATATAATCCTTGGTGGTGCATATAACAAATATGAGGGCGACCATTTTGGTGAAGTTATTTGGGCACAATTTGCAGGCAATAGTGAAATTCGAGACAGATATTATGACGGAACAGGAATTAAACAAGAATTCAATGTTTTTGCTAAAGGAACGTTTAAGTTGAATACAAAATTAAGTTTATATGCCGATGCGCAACTGCGCTCCATCAGTTATAAGACAAATGGAATAAATTCAGATCTTAATCCGTTCATTATTAACGATAATTTTACATTCTTTAATCCAAAATTAGGATTGAATTTCCAATTTAATGAGGAGAACAGTCTGTACGCTTCTTTTGCCAGAGCAAACAGAGAGCCTAATAGAACAGATTATGAGAATGGAAGTCCGAAACCGGAACAGTTGAATGACTTTGAATTGGGATGGAGACTGAAAAATGAAGATCTGATAATAAATGCAAATGCCTATTATATGGGTTACAATGATCAATTGGTATTAACAGGAGCCATTGATGATGTTGGTGCGCCAATAAGGGCCAATAGCGGTAAAAGCTATAGGTTAGGTGTTGAGGTGGATGCTAATATTAAAATATCAGAGTATCTCAGCGTGCTTCCTAACATTTCTGTGAGTTCCAATAAGAATATTGATTTCACGCGAACATTGAATGGAGAATTGGTTGATCTGGGAAATACAAATATTTCTTTTTCTCCGAATTTGATTTTTGGTAATGCTCTTGTTTTTCAAGCTTCGAAAAATATAAAAATGTCCTTACTATCAAAGTATGTAGGTGAACAGTACATGGGTAATGTAGATTCAGAATTATCAAAACTGGACAGTTATTTTGTAAATGATTTTAAT
>CBDUIO010000289.1:0-2510 GCA_965367355.1 uncultured Flavobacteriaceae bacterium | reverse complement strand
GTAGTTACAATGGCATTGATGGGAGGTATTATCAATGGATGGACTTAAAAGTCAATAGATTCACAATGTAAAAAAAGAGGCTTTTTTAGCCTCTTTTTATATTTTAAAAGGATAATGCTGTTTGAATTCTTTAAGGTGTATCTTGTTACTTAAAAACTTAAAAACTGAATTAACAAATGGTCTCTTGTGCCTCAAATAACACGTTAGTTCAACAGGTATGGCTCCTACAGTTGTTTTAATTTCTGAAGCTGTTCTTCCTAAATTTATGTATTTAACTTTCTTCTCAATACCAATGCGTATATAGTCATTTAATATTCTCGGATAAATGGCAAGAGTCTTATTCAGTGAATAATCTAGTCCAATAAAATGAGCATCAAGATGATTATTATTTGCCAGTGCAGATAAAAAGCCGACTAACTCGTCATTATAGAAATAGGCTTTAACAATAAAATCCTCATGATAGGCTGCTCTTAATTTGACATAAGTGTCTAAATTCAATACCTGAGCATTAAAGTTCGCATTATCTATAGTGTTTTGATAAAGTTGCTGTAACTGATCTTTATAGGTTGCAAAATCGGATTCTGAAAACAATCTGGCATCTAGAAACCTACTTGTGCTATCTGCCTTGTTTGCCTTTATTCTGTATTTAGATTTCAAAGAATCCTTATAATCTTCAAAGTTTTTCCACTTTGGATCAATAGTAATGATCATGTTAGGTTCTACTCGCATGGGAGTGAAACCCAAATCCTGAAAATGATCTGTTAATGGTCTTGACTCTTTATAGAAGTCCTTTATAAAAGTCGCATGTAATGGTTTTATTTGTTTGGAAAGTGCAATGATCTCTGATCCAATAGATCTTAAAATTTCTATTTTATCTTCTTTGTCTGCAATAATAATTCCATGCTCTCCACTTAAAAAAATATTTCCGCAAAACATAACATTTAAGTGATCATCGCAAAACAAGAAATAAAGAGGTTTTTTGATCCAGGATGATAGTTTTATGTTTTTTAATATGACATCTATTCCTACTTTTATTATTTGAATGGTAGCCAATGCTACTGTTTTATCTCCCTTTTCTACCACAATATATTTAAAGGTGATTTTTGGGTTAGAATCTTCAAACGATCTTAAAAATGGCTTGGTGAAATATGTGTTCTCTTCCGGATTTATTGCCTTGCAATACGAATCATCAATATCTTCAACTGTGTTGAGTACGGTTGTTCTAAGTTTGGTCATTATAGGCAATTAGTCGTGGTTTTTCTATAAACTAAAGGATCTGAATAAATAAATTTTCAATTTTCAATTTAAAAATTATTTACATAGCAGCTTTTACACTTTCTATTGTCTTTTTGCTGCTTCCAATAAAAATTTGATCATCAATAATGATCACAGGTCTGTTCAAAAAAGTGTAGTGTTGTAAAATGTAATGTTTATAATCCCTTTCCTCCAGATCCTGATCTTTTAATCCCATTTCTTTATACAGTTTAGCCCTTCTGCTAAATAAAGCTTCATAACTTCCGGCCAGCTTTTTCATGTGGTCTAATTGTGCTACTGTAATTTCTTCAGATTTAATATCCTGTAGTAAAAAATCAGTAGAAGAGTTCAATTCCTTTAAAATTCGAACACAGGTATTACAGGTTTTTAAGTAATATATTTTTCTCATTTTTATGCTCACGCAGGTGAGTATCTTATTAATTGAACTTTATTTAGTTAAATAATTGAATTCTTTATTTGGAGATACAAAGAAAAAACATTTAAGTAGAAATTAATTACTTTTAACCTTTAAAAATCCTTGTAAAACATGGAATACTTTTCAATAGCCACCATTTTAATTGTTCTCTCTGCATTATTCGGGTATATAAATGTTCGGTTTTTAAAAATGCCGATCACCATAGGATTAATGGTAATTACGTTGATTTTTACATTGATCGTCATAATAATTGGATATTTTGATGACACCTTATTATTAAGAGAAAAGGAACTGGTCCAAAGTATCGATTTTAAAACGGTATTGTTGGATATCATGCTTTCTTTTTTATTATTCGCCGGAGCATTGCATACTAATTTTGAACAGCTCAGGGTTCAACGATGGCCCGTTTTTGTGTTTGCTACAGCAGGTGTCCTTGTATCGACATTTTTGGTTGGGACTTTTATGTATTATGGTTTGAATTTAGTTGGATTGGAAATTAACTTTATTTACTGTTTGTTATTTGGAGCATTAATTTCTCCAACTGATCCAATAGCAGTTCTGGGCATACTGAAGCAAGCAGGAGCTCCTAAAAAACTGGAAACAAAAATTGTTGGAGAGTCGTTATTTAATGACGGTGTTGGAGTTGTCGTGTTTCTTACAATATATCAAATTGCTCAGGGAGGGAACGAAATTTCTTTTGTCCATGTTGCCGAAATGTTTGCCGTTGAGGTATTAGGAGGTGTTGTCTTAGGTATACTTTTAGGGTGGGTAACTTACAGATTAATGAAATCTATAGATGACTATGATGTTGAGGTCATTA
>CBDUIO010000288.1:0-2553 GCA_965367355.1 uncultured Flavobacteriaceae bacterium | reverse complement strand
ATAATAAGGTCGTTATCTCTATATTTTAATTTGGATATTACTATTGCTTTTGTAGATACAAGCATTACCTGATGACCATTAATTTAAGGACCTTTGTCTCTAATGTTTCCAAATCTGCCAACAACACTAAATAAACCCCTGACGAAACAATATTGTTAGCTAAATTCTTACCATTCCAAAAGGCAGTACCGCCATCTATTTCAAGATTGTATCCTTTGTATCTTGCGTTTGTATTAGATTGTGCCTCGGCAACCAGATTCCCTTCAATATCGGTTATTTTAATATTAATGTTCTCTGAAATGTCTTTGATTTTAACACGCTCTTCGATTATGTTAAATGTTGGTCTAACCGGATTTGGATATATAAATGCACTATCCAAATCGGATTTTGGTTTAGAACCACCCGATTTAAAAGCGACTAACCCTTTATCTGTTGCTATGTATATCTTACCACTTGATGAATCTATTGACATATCAATGATATTGTTTGAAGGTAAAGGTGAGTTATCAATGGTAAAATGATAGATGGTTTCCTGGCCGTTTTCTGTAAAATAAAATAACCCATTTGTAATTGTTCCAATCCATTTATTGTTGGATCCATCAATTTCAATATCTGAGATCCACTGCTGAAACAATAATTCTCGCGGAATTCCATCATCTAAAATTATGATCTCATCGGCTTCTGCACCCTCTTCGCTAAACAGGGATTCAGGATTGTATAGCACTCTTAGGCCTTTGTCCGTCCCTATCCACAGTTGGTTTCTGTTATCAATTTTAAGGGCTCTCACATCATCGCTTGGCATGTTTGCTTCTTCTCCTTTCAAGGCTTTCGTAATACCATTACTTCCATTTGTTTTAACTCCAATTACTCCATAACCAGCGGAACCTACCCACTTGTTTTGGTTATTATCAATAATCAAATCTTTAAAACCTAGATTATTAAAAGTGTCCTCTATGATTCCAGTAACGCTATAACTTTGCCATTGATTTGAGATAGGGTCATAGGATTTTAGAGCATTATCTACATAAGAAGTAACATTCCAAAGCAAACCATTATTATCAAAATTTGATCCAGAGACTCTAATACTAACATAGTTTGGGTTCCCAGGTAAAATCAGGGATTCCAATCCACTATTATTCTGATTATATAGCATCGTAGGAGAATTATCATTCACCTCTAAAATACCATCTCTAAAAGAACTGATAAATACCTGGCTTTTATTATTTGGATTAACGGTGATCTTATTTAAATCTGTCGCGCCTAAGACGCTGTCGTAGGGAATACTCAACCAGCTTTCATCAATTAAATGACTAATTCCTCTTCTATTAATCGGACCAGGATCATAGTAAATATTATATTCACCAAAAGTCACCCACAGATCACCATCAGAAGCTTCCAGAGAGAATGGGCTGTTAAACAAAGGGCCATCCGGATGAATTTCAATCATTTCCATTATGTTATCCAATGATGTTTTTAAAACTCCAAACACTTTGGTGCCAATATATATCTCTTTATCTAAAACTATTATTGCCGATGTAAAATCTGAATCAAACTCTTGAATTGGGGTTATATTAGCCAGCAAATTAAACCCAATATCATATACATAAACACTATCCATGGTTGAAATAATAAGATTATTGCTTGAAACCTTAAAATCCAATGGTGTGCTTGGATATGTAAATAGTTCGACTAAGGTATCATTTACTACTTCATAAATTTTCCTGTTTGTTTGTATGACATAAAGTTTGTCATTTATTGTTTGTGAAAACAAAAAACTGCCGGTAATTACTGTTTGCCATTCCAGATAATCAATTAAATTATTACTTGAATACATAGCTTTTTTTAAACCATTGTTATCAAGACATGAAGCATAAATAAACTCCCCATAAATTGCGGTTTCAGAAACCCGTAACTGACTTCCTCCATTTCCTATGTAATACGTGTCGCCAAATTCCAGATTGCTTAAACTGTAAACAGAAATTCCATAATCTGTTGAAATGTAGACTACATCCTGAAATTCATTAAAATGATTTATACCCTTGTTAGTAGGTGGTATGGTAGGTTTTTCCAAAATATCTATAACCATTAAAACATCTTCGTTATCATCAAAAACTATTTCAATTAAACCATTGTCATGCCCTATGAGGAGAAGGTTGTATGCGTTACTATAATGAATAGTTGAAATTGCTTCACCAGATAATCCGTTGATCGTAGAAATTGTACTAATTTCCTGTGTGTTTAGATCATAAATAAAAACAGCATTTTCTGAAGCTGCATATATTTTATTATTGCCTTGGGAAATATCAATTATATTTAAATATGAGAAATGACCTTCCCATAAATCAGAATAATCCTGGGAAATGTTTAAAAGAGGTATTAAATAAATAAGGAAACCGAAAATTCTTTTAAGCATATTCTTTTTTTCAAATATATTTATATAAAACGAATTAAAATTACGAATAATATAGATTGAACAAAAAAGGCTCCCAATTCCGGTTTTCCGGAAGGGAGCCTTAATATTAATTAACACAAAAATTAAATTATTCCTTGATC
>CBDUIO010000287.1:0-2565 GCA_965367355.1 uncultured Flavobacteriaceae bacterium | reverse complement strand
AAAAGTATTAAAGCTTAATGGCATTTTAACTTTCCTGATTATTTTTTTTATGACAGTTTCGTCCTTTGGACAGACAACCTTTAATCTGGAAGGCTCCGGATGTGGCAGTTTTGGCACGTTGTTTTTTCAATTTGTAAATCCAGATCAAAATAATCAGGTGCTTGGATTTATAAAAACGGACCCTATGGATGATGACGCTGATGCCCTCGATAGTGGTTGGCAACTTCTTGCTGTCCCGGCTGATCCAACTAGCGCTACTAATAATTTTGACAGATGGGAAATTCAACAACCTAGCGCGATTCCTGGTGAAGGAATAAGATGGTTTTATACTGAAGAAACTCCGGATAAATCTCTACCAGAGGACCCATGTAATGCAACTTGGGTAGTAGATAACGTTGGATTGTGCGTAAGCGTTACATCTGTTAATTGCGCCGGAGGGCCACCTGAACCACCCGAAGAAATTTGCGACGGTATTGATAACGACGGAGATGGTGAAATAGATGAAGGTCTAACTTTTACAACATATTATATTGATGTAGATTTTGATGGATATGGTGAGCTAGATACAGAAGGAGAGGAATTCTGCTCAGATCCAGGTCAAGGATACAGTTTGACAAATGATGATTGTGATGATTATGAAAGTGCTGTTTATCCGGGAGCTCCTGAAATTTGCGATGGTTTAGATAATGATTGTGATGGAAGCATTGATGAAGAAATTGAGAACTGTAATAACGGTGTAATTTATGAATATTGTAACGAAGAGAAGACCAAAATTTTGGTCTGTCATAATGGTAAAGATATTTGTGTGAGTATTAATGCATTGGAAGCTCATGAAGCACATGGTGACTTCATTGGGTCATGTGCTAATGCAAGAGAAGGTGAAGTATTTGTTGAAGCAAGACCAACGTCTTATGAATTGCATTCTTGGCCAAATCCAACAAATAATGTGTTCAATATTAGGGCAATAACACCCAATTATGAGGATAAAGTTAGTGTGCAGGCTTTTGATATTAATGGCAGACTAATTCATTCAAATCTAATTAATGGAAATGAAGATTACCAATTTGGAACCAATCTACAAGCAGGAGTATACTTCATAAAAGTAACTCAGGCAAACTCAATGAAAGTAGTTAAAGTCATCAAACGCTAAATTTTAAAAAAAAGAAATAGATTCAATCCCTAATTTAAATATAAATCTATTCCTAAGAAAGCCGTTCAATTTTGAATGGCTTTCTTATTTATCAATCATTTTAAACAGAGCTTTAACCAGGTATTGACTTTTTATTATATTTAATGCTAAACGCATAGCATATTGAAAATAATGAAACCTTTTTTGATATTACAATTAAGACCTATTGACATGGCGTCTGACAATGAGTATGAAGCCTTTTTGAAATTTGGTGGATTGTCAAGAAATCAGGCACATAGAGTACGAATGGAAAAAGAAGGTGTTCCTAAAATAGATTTGAATGAGTATTCAGGCATCATATTAGGCGGCGGCCCAAGCAATGTTAGTGATGAAGAGCAGATCAAGCAGGATTACGAAAAGCGTTTTGAAATGGAACTGAATAATCTACTTGAAAAAGTTATTAATCACGACCTTCCGTTTTTGGGAGTTTGTTATGGAATAGGTGCACTTAATAAATTCAAGGGAGGTAAAGTATCTAAAGAAAAGTATTCTGAAGCTGTAGGAACGGCTGAAATTGAACTTACAAGGGAAGCGTTAAACGATGACCTGTTAAAAGGATTGCCAAATAAGTTTCAGGCATATTGTGGTCATAAAGAAGCTTGTCAAACACTTCCAGATGATGCAGTCTTATTAGCAGGTTCTGATGATTGTCCGATTCAAATGATAAAATTTAGAAACAATATCTACGCGACTCAATTTCATACTGAATTGGATTTGGACGGCATTATATTGAGAACAAATGTCTATAAGAATCATGGTTACTTTTCTCCTGAAGATGCTGAAACTCTAATCAAAAAAACTAAAAAGGTTGAGGTAACTGTTCCAAGTAAAATTCTGCATAGGTTTATTCAAAAATATCATGTTTAAAATTCATTTTAATTCATTTATATTTATAGTATGATATTCCTTTGGGCCTTTTTAAGTGTTATGATTCTTATGACAGCACTTTGGCTTATTAGCATTCCCTTAAAAAACGTAAGTATAGTCGATATTTTTTGGGGAGTAGGATATTTAGTTGCTAATACTGCTTACTTGCTATTATCAGGAGACATTTTTACACGCAAATGGATGGTATTTGTTTTGGTTTCACTTTGGGGATTAAGACTGTCTTTATATTTATTTTACAGAAACTACGGAAAAGGAGAGGATTTCAGATATCAGGAGTTTAGAAAACATTTTGGTGCTCATCGATATTGGTGGTTTAGTTTCTTTCAGGTTTTTCTTCTTCAGGGTTCATTGATAGCTTTGGTCTCACTTCCATTATTAGGGGTCAATACTTTTACACAATCCAATGAGCTAAATATCTTAGACTATATCGCAATTATTGTATTTATAATTGGGTTTTTCTTTGAAGCGGTTGGCGATTATCAGTTATC
>CBDUIO010000286.1:0-2572 GCA_965367355.1 uncultured Flavobacteriaceae bacterium | reverse complement strand
CCGAGTTGGATCCGGATGAATTTTTCAGAATTAACAGGAAGTTCTTTGTAAATATTCATGCTATCAAGGATATGATAAGTTATACCAATTCCCGACTTCAGATTAAGCTTAACTCTTATAATGAACACGATGTCATTGTAGCCAGAGAACGTGTTAAGGATTTTAAGGAATGGCTGGAATAATCAATTGTGATATTAGTTACATACAACTATCATTTAACTGATTTTAATCATCTTTTAATAATTTTTCCATTTCTATTTTAGTAGTTTATTAGGACTATTAAAATATCAATCATAAATTATTTTTAAGATGAAAAAATTTGCATTTATTTTATTTTGTGTTCTGGCATTCACCGCCTGTAAAAACGAAACCCAAAAAACTGAAATAACTGATCTGGAAGCAATAGAAAGTGCTGCTGAGGCTCCGCTATTAGCCATAGCAGAATTCGATGCAAAGGCTGGCGATTTTGTTAGCAAGGAAGTTAAAGTAAAAGGAATAGTTGACCATGTTTGTAAACACGGAGGCAAAAAACTATTATTGGTGACAGACGAAGCCAATGTTCATGTGACATCAGACACACGTTTTGATGAAGCTTTAATAGGGAGTGAAATTGCTTTGAAGGGCGTTGTTGTTGAAGAACGCATTGATGAAGCATATTGCTTAAAAATGGAAGAAGACAACATTAAAAGTCATTCTGAAGGTCAATCAAACGACGAGCAGTTTGAAGCCAGAAAGAAACACATTCAGGATTTAAGAGACCAAATGAAAGCGAATAACACAGATCATATTTCTAATTATTCATTGGAATACGTATCCTTAGAAGAGCTTAAATAAGGTGGCTTCAAAGTTTGTTAAAGGTCTACGAAAATGGAGTAGGATCCTTCATAGAGATATTGGTTATTTTTTTATTGGGACGACCCTAATTTATGGAATTTCGGGTATAGCTCTAAATCATATGAGTGATTGGAACCCTAATTATTCTGTTGAGATAAAGCATTTTACAACCACTATAGATCTATCTAATTCTAGCGATGTTAAACCAAATGTGCTTAAACTTTTGGATGCGATTGATGACAGTAATAATTACAAACAGCACTATTTTCCAAGTGATCATCAGCTTAAGATATTTTTAAAAGGAGGTTCCTCAGTAATTGTGAATACAAATACAGGAAAGGTCATGGCTGAATATTTAAGAAAGCGACCTGTATTTTATGAAAGTAATTATTTACATTATAATCCTAACAGGCTTTGGACCTGGTTCTCTGATGCTTTTGCCGCAGCTTTGATATTATTTGCTATTACATCCTTCTTTATGGTTAAAGGAAAACACGGAATAACCGGTAGGGGAGGCGTTTACACTGTAATTGGCATCATAATTCCGTTAATGTTTTTATGGTATTATTTGTAAAATAATTTATTACTTATTTTATTTATCCTTTGCAATGGCCACTGCGATTTTAGAATCAGCTGTCCCATAATACAAAAACCAGGTATCTTTAAAATATACTAGTCCTTCAACAAAACAAACTTCATTGACTTCACCCACTTTTTCATAATCCTTATCAGGATAAATGAAGTAGCTCTCTGTTCTGTCAATCAATTTATAAGGATTATCCTTATCAAATAACGCTTGAGCAGCTGCATATGTGAATTTAGGCAAGGTAGGATCATTAAAATTAGCCGCATTACTTGCATTGTATATTAACAAAATACCTTCATCTTTTAATAGGGCATAAGGTCCTGATTCTACCAATCTGCTGTCAAAATAGCCCATTCTGGGGTGTAAGACGGAGATTCTTTGACCAGATTCTTCGTTTTCAGCTACTTCCCAATTGATCAAATCTGTTGAGGTTGCCATAAAAATATTCGTATCTCCAAAATACATCCAATATTTCCCATTGATACGTTTGGCTATGACCTTACTTCCTTGCAATTCCCCTACTATTGCTCCCGCTTTGGACCAGACATTCTTATACTTCTCTCCTTTTAATACCAAGCCATGTTTTGTCCAGGACTTAAGGTCCTTGGATGAAGCTATACTTAATCTAGCCGTTTTGCCATCATAGGATGTATAGGTCATAAAGTAGTCTCCGGTTTCGCTTTCAACAATTCTGGGATCTTCAACCCCATCAAAATAGCAGAAATAACAATCTTCAGAATTCTCCTGTTCTGCTTCACTTTTTTTGTAATTCCACTCGTAAAGTTTCATATCATCATTTTCCGGATAAAAAACAGGTTCAGGCAACTTGGTAAAATGAAGACCGTCATCACTAATAGCCATTCCTATTCTGGATGTACCCAGTGAATCCTGCGCTCTGTACATTAAATAAACTTTGTCATCTTTAACCACTGCAGTTGGGTTAAGAACATTGCGTTCTTCCCATTTCACTTCTTTTTTTGTTATTGGGTCAATAAACTTTAAATCAGGAGAGGGTTTTAAAATTGGATTGATGCTATCTACTTTTTCAAAACTTTGAAAAGCCCAATCATTTTGATCTTGAGTTAAATTCTTTTGTTGATTATTTTCTCGACAACCAACAATCATAAAAAGTGATATCAATGCAATTCGAAA
>CBDUIO010000285.1:0-2573 GCA_965367355.1 uncultured Flavobacteriaceae bacterium | reverse complement strand
TTAGTTGTCATCCTTTTCCGGAACAGGGTCATAACCACTTCTTCCCCAAGGATGACAACTAAATATCCTTTTTAAAGCTAGCCATCCGCCTTTAAAAAAACCATGCTTTTCAAGTGCTTCTTTGGCGTAATGAGAACATGTTGGTTGAAAGCGGCAGGTGGCAGGCGTAAAAGGCGAAATTACGGTTTGATAAATTTTAATGAGTAATAAAAAAGGGGCAATAAGTATTTTTTTCATAACTAATTAGTCGTGAAAGTCGTTCCTTCTTTTCCATCCTGAAGTTGAATGCCTACTGCAGCCAATTCATCTCGGATTTTATCGGACAACGCAAAATCTTTATTTTCTCTGGCTTCCTGCCTTAGTTTAATAAGCAGTTCCACCGCTCCTGATAGTTTTTCTTCCCCTTCTCCCAATGAATCGGATAAATTGGTTAATCCTAATACTTCAAAAACAAAATTATTGATCGTCGTTTTAAGTGTGATTAGATCGTCTTTTGTTATTGTTGCCTTTCGCTCATTTACCTGGTTTATAAATTTTGATGCATCAAATAAATTGGCAATCAAAATTGGTGTGTTAAAGTCGTCGTTCATGGCATCATAGCACTTTTGTTTCCATGAATTCACGTCAAATGATGAAGTTGCGGAGACGGCTAAAGAATCTATTAATTTGATGGAATCCATTAAACGGTTGCATCCTTTTTCGGCGGCTAATAGTCCGTCATTTGTAAAATCCAAAATACTTCTGTAATGTGCTTGAAGCATAAAAAACCTTGCCACGCTAGGTGAATAGCCCTTTGTTATATGTGGATTGTCACCTGAAAAAATTTCATTGGGTAAAATGAAATTTCCTGTAGATTTCGCCATTTTTTTACCATTCATAATGAGCATGTTCGCGTGCATCCAGATATTCACCGGACTCTGATTGTTTGCAGCTTCAGCTTGAGCTATTTCACACTCATGGTGCGGAAATTTCAAGTCCATGCCACCACCATGTAAATCAAAATGCTCTCCTAAATATTTGGTGCTCATCACGGTGCATTCAAGATGCCAACCGGGAAAACCATCACTCCATGGCGATGGCCAGCGCATAATATGCTCTGGTTCTGCTTTTTTCCATAGGGCGAAATCCTGTGGGTTTCTTTTATCAGATTGCCCATCAAGTTCACGCGTATTATGGATCAAGTCTTCAAGTTTTCTTTTACTTAAAATGCCATAATTGTGTGACTTGTTATACTTGTGGACATCAAAATAAACAGATCCATTGACCTCATAGGCAAATCCATTATCTAAAATTTCTTTTATAATTTCTATTTGCTCGATTATATGACCGGTTGCAGTGGGTTCGATACTGGGAGGCAAGAAGTTGAACTTGTTTAAAATGTTATGAAAATCGACAGTATATCGTTGTACGACTTCCATTGGTTCAATGGCTTCCAGGCGTGCTTTTTTGGCAATCCTGTCTTCTCCTGCATCAGCATCATTTTCCAAATGTCCTGCATCGGTAATATTTCTGACGTACCTAACTTTGTACCCTAAATGTTTAAAATACCTGAAGATCACATCAAAGGACATAAATGTGCGGACATTACCCAAATGTACATTGCTGTAAACTGTTGGGCCACATACATACATGCCTATATGACCCTCATTTATGGGCTTAAGAACTTCCTTTTTCCCACTAAGAGAATTATAGATTTTTATTTGCTGATCTTGATAAAGCGGCATTAAAAAAGATTTAAAAAAACAATTTTAGAATTCTGTGTTCAATTTTATGTAGTCCAAAAACTCTCTTTTTGTTTCAGTGTTTTTGAATTTTCCACCAAATTCTGAGGTAACAGTACTACTGTCAATATCCCGGATACCTCTTGAATTTACACATAGATGTTTGGCGTCTATTACGCAGGCAACATCTGGAGTATTTAATATTCTTTGAAGTTCCTTGACAATTTGAATTGTTAATCGTTCCTGAACCTGTGGTCTTTTAGCATAATAGTCAACTATTCTATTCATTTTTGAAAGCCCTACTACGGTTCCGTTCGAAATATAAGCCACATGAGCTTTTCCAACTATTGGCAGTAAGTGGTGTTCACAGGTTGAATAAACGGTAATGTTTTTTTCAACAAGCATTTCACCATATTTATATTTATTTTGAAAGGTTGAAGCTTTCGGCCTTTTTTTAGGGTTGAGACCACCAAAAACTTCATTAACAAACATTTTTGCAACGCGCAAAGGTGTACCATTCAAGCTGTCATCCGTCAGGTCAAGACCCAAAGTTTCCATGATATGCCTCACATCATCTTTAATAACATCTATTTTCTCTTCATTAGATAATTTAAAAGCATCCGCTCTCATTGGAGTATTTGCAGATGTTCCTATGTGGTCATCCCCAATGTTATCTATGTTTTTTATATCTCTTTCAATTTTCATAGTACTAAAAATAACAAAGCTACAAAGATAAACATTTAAAATTTCAAATAGATTTAAATAATTAAGTATTAATTGGCGCGTTATACTTGAGCTGTTTGTTTTATTTTTCTTAAATTTCCAAGCTGTTTATGCCCAATTCCATGACGA
>CBDUIO010000284.1:0-2585 GCA_965367355.1 uncultured Flavobacteriaceae bacterium | reverse complement strand
TTTATATTTTGAATTGTTTATAGTATTGTTGAATGTCATTTCATACTTTTGTACAAAATTTTTTAAATGTCTCAATTTTATAATTTACGAGTAAAGGAAGTACATAGAGAAACAGATAAATGTGTAACCATTTCCTTTGATGTTCCAAACAATATAAAAGATAAATTCAATTTTAAAGCCGGACAATACCTTACACTTAAAACCGTGATTAATGGTGAAGAGGTCAGAAGAGATTACTCTATTTGTTCATCACCTAAGGACCATGATCTAAAGGTTGCTGTAAAAGAAGTTGACAAAGGCATATTTTCAAAGTTTGCCAATAGAAATTTAAAAGCAAATGATTTATTAGATGTTGCTCCACCAAGAGGACGTTTTATTTTTGAACCTAATCCGAACAAGACCAGAACAGTAGTTGCTTTTGCTGCAGGTAGTGGAATTACTCCTATTATGAGTATTGCCAAAACAATTCTGTCTAAAGAACCAAACAGCACTTTTGTTTTGATCTACGGAAATAAGACTCCCAATGATACTATTTTTTTCCAGGAGATCCTGGATCTTCATCATAATCATTTGGAAAAATTTAATCTGCAATTTGTATTTAGCCAATCTGATGAAGAGAATGCCTTATTTGGAAGAATTGAAAAGAGTACTGTAAATTTTATACTTAAAAACAAATACAAACATATAGATATAGATTCCTTTTATATCTGTGGCCCTGAACAAATGATACATACTGTTCAGGATGTGCTGCTGGAAAATGGAGTAGATAATGATTGCATTCATTTTGAATTGTTTACTGCGTCAAAATCTGAAAGCTCTGATACCCAGGAAGCATCTTTTTCCGATGATGAAACTTTCGTCACCGTTTTAGTAGATGATGAAGAAACCAGTTTCAAGATGTCAAGAAAAAAATCTGTTTTAGAGGCTGCTCTGGCCGAAAAAATTGATGCACCTTACTCTTGTCAGGGAGGAATTTGCAGTAGTTGTGTTGCAAGATTGAAAGAAGGTGAAGTTGTAATGAGGCAAAATAATATTCTTACAGAAAGTGAAGTTGCCGAAGGACTTATTTTAACGTGTCAATCTCATCCCACAACATCAAAAATTATTGTGGATTATGATGATATATAGCCTGTAATTATCTACTGTCAAATTAACTTAATTTCAGCAATTCATCGGTCATATCTTTAATTTTGTCGGTATAACTTGCCGTTTGTCGAATTTTTTAAACATCATTCACCTTTATGATTGAAAGTTTAAACAAACAATTTAAATTAGTAGAAGATTAGCGTTATTTAGATTTTGGGATATCTATTTTAAATTAATGCAATTAATCTAACCCTACTCTCTTGAGTAGGGTTTTTTCATTACAAATTCTATCTTTTTCAAGACACTTTTAGGATCAATACTATCCATTGCTTTCTTATACGATTTAGGATACTTATTCCCATAAACTGACGTTGGGATACCGGGATATTTCGTCCTGTCACTTAATAAGGCATTCTCACTTTTTTGATTGAACGGATAAAATCCGGCATAAGGATGTGTGACGCCCCAAAGTGTAATAACTTCTATTCCATACATGGCAGCAATATGACCATTTCCAGAGTCCATTGAAAGCATGAGCTTAAGATTACTTATCAATCTTAATTCATCCTTAAATGAGAGCTTCCCGGCCACATTAATAACATTGTCATACTGGGCTTCAATCCCATCCAAAATTTTAATTTCCTTATTTCCTCCACCAAAAAGTAAAACAGAATAATTATCAGTTTTATCAAGTTCTTTTATAACTTTCTCCATTTGGTCCATAGGGTACTCTTTTGAAGGATATTGCGCAAACGGAGCTATACCAATTAAAGGCTTTTTTGATTCGTTTATTACTTTTAAAATTGAATTGTTTAGGCTTTGCCTATCAGGAAAAGATGGATTTTTTAAATTAATCTCAAAGCCAAGTTTTTTAAACACATCCGCATATCGCTGATGGGTGGTTTTTAGCTGCTTGAATTTCTTACCTGAAACCAATGCTTTCTTTTCCGCTCTACCTTTGTCTATTTGAACAAACGTTTTACCGACTAAAAATAATTTCAATATTCTGGTACGCAAGACGTTGTGAAGATCTGCAATAGCATCGAAGTCGTGTTTTTTTAATTGTTCCGATAATTTATAAAGTCCATTTATCCCCTTATGTTCTGCATTGAAATGCGCTGTTAAAACTTCTGTGCGTTTAATGTCATCAAATAAAGGAGCAAAAAACGGTCTTGTTAATACAGTTATTTTTACGGATGGATTCTGTTCTACCAGAGCACGCAATACCGGAACGGTCATGGCAACATCTCCCATGGCAGAAAATCTTATTACTAATATGTTTTTTAATGGTTTAGACATCCAATAACTTAGAGGATAGCAATTTGTTTAGGCCCTTAGGCTAAATGATAAAATAAAAAAGATTATTTCTTGGATCGAAGAACCGGGTTCATTTCTTCATCGTTATACATTTTCATTTGTTTATACACTTTCATGTATTTATCTCCTTTCGCAATATCGTTTAATAAGGTATCAATGGCAGTTGACAGATCGACTCGCTG
>CBDUIO010000283.1:0-2586 GCA_965367355.1 uncultured Flavobacteriaceae bacterium | reverse complement strand
GATAAAAAACACTTAATTTTACTTTATGACAGTACTCATTACCAATATTAAAGAGCTGCTCCAGGTGAGGGATTCTGCGATAAAAAAAGTGTCTGGTAAGGACATGAAAATACTTCCAGCTATTAAAAACGCCTTTGTTTTAATTGAAGAGGATGAAATCGTTGATTTTGGCCCAATGAAGAATTTTAAAGGGATTTCTGCGGATAAAATCATTGATGCTTCTGGAAAATTAGTACTTCCGGCATGGTGTGACAGCCATACTCATATTGTTTATGCAGGCAACAGGGAACAGGAATTTGTTGATAGGATCAACGGCCTGAGTTATGAAGAAATAGCTAACAGAGGCGGTGGCATTTTGAATTCTGCTGAGAAACTACAGAATACGACAGAAGACGACCTTTATGAACAATCAATCGAGAGGATTAAAAATGTTATGAAAATGGGAACCGGCGCCATAGAAATTAAGTCTGGTTACGGACTAACTGTAGATGCCGAATTAAAAATGCTTCGGGTTATAAAAAAAATTGAAAATAATTTTGGAATAAAAGTTCGTTCAACATTTTTAGGCGCTCATGCCCTTCCAAAAGAGTTTATAAAAAATAAAACGGGATACATTGATTTGATCATTGAAGAAATGTTGCCCAGAATTGCTAAAGGAAATTTAGCAGACTATATTGATGTGTTTTGTGAAAAGGGATACTTCTCACTGGAAGATACAGAAAGGATTCTTAGAGCAGGTCAAAAATATAATCTAAAGTCTAAGATACATGTGAATCAATTCAATGCTTTTGGAGGTGTGAGTTTAGCGGTAAAATATAAAGCCTTATCGGTCGATCATCTAGAAGAATTAAACCCGGAAGATATAGAAGTTTTAAAAGGAAGTGACACTATGCCGGTGGCACTGCCCGCTTGCTCCTATTTTTTGAGTATTCCTTATACCCCTGCACGAAGTTTAATTGATTCGGGTTTACCGCTCGCCCTTGCATCTGATTATAACCCTGGTTCTTCTCCCAGCGGAAATATGAATTTTGTTGTAAGCACAGCATGTATAAAAATGAAAATGACTCCGGAAGAAGCCATAAATGCTGCAACTTTAAATAGTGCATATTCTATGGGAATTGAAGACAAGTATGGCAGTGTTACCAGAGGGAAAAAGGCCAACCTGATAATAACAAAAGAAGTTCCAAGTTACCTTTATTTACCTTATGCTTTTGGGGAGAATAATATTGATAAAGTGCTTATTAACGGTAAATTAATACCATAAAAAAACCCCAAGCATAACTTGAGGTTTCTTTCAGCTTTATTATAATTGGGTTATTTAAGCGTAAAATCTGATGTGGAAACTAGATCTTTTTTGTTGAATACGTTAACCACATATCTTCCTTTTTCAAATCCGTTTTTGTCTTTTGAAGCAACAAATTCACAAATGTTCAAGTTTCTTTGCTCATAATTGAATTTACTTACAACACTGTAGTTAAGTGTTTCTTCTCCAAATTGAATTTGCTCGTTAACACCGATAACATTGTTTTTAGGATCGATAACCTGAACATAAAGTTCCTGATCACCAGCTTCTACTAAATTATTCTTAGCAACTGTAAAACAAACTCTTATCTTATCTGAACGCGTAGCTCTTTCAGTTGGTATTAATTTACCTGAACTTCTTTCAATGACTCCAAACCCTTTAAGTCCTACTGCAGAAAGTACAGATGCATTTTCTACAACAGTCGCTAATTGAGTATTTTGAACCAACAATGAATCTGTGAATACATTTCTTTCAGCCAATTGCACTCTTGTGCTGTCTAAAGTGGTGGCTAATAATGAATTTTCAACTCTCAATTCGTCGTTTTGGGCTAATAGTACATCCATTTCTTTTTGAAGATTGAAGAATTTTTGTCTATATCTCCTTAAAGTACTATTGCTAGCCTGGGAAGTATTTAATGAATCAATTAATCCTTGAATACGTTCTTTTGCATCAAGCAATTGATCATTTTTTACTTCATTTTCACTAATTGCTGCATCATATTGTGCTGCCATTGCGCTCAAATCATCCATGACCATTTGCTTCTCTTTTGTGAGTTGAGCTTCATTTTCTTTTTTGTCATTGTAAAGTTTGGACGTATAAAATCCTGTCCCTAAAAAAAGTGCTATTAAAATTCCCAAAGCTACTTTTAATCCTGTGTTACTAGTGGTGTTTGTCATAAATTGAAATAATTAATTGTTAATAGATTTTTAAGTTGTTAAATTTAATTCTTTAATGGTTATATAAATTGTAATTTCGTATTTATTATAACCTAATTTATTCTTTATGGATAACCTAATATTATTTAATAAATCTTCTTTAAATAATTTATTAAAACTACGTTCCGGCGAATCCAAATTTGGTGAACACGTTAAAATATTAACCAAGATTTTCAATATATACGATCAACTTAAAAATTTAGATGTTACCTATGTGATTTTTGGTATACCAGAAGATGTAGGAGTATTCGCAAACTACGGTAAATCAGGCACTTCAGGGGCTTGGGAACCATCAATTAAATTTTTGTTAAATACTCAAAGTAACCAATTCAATATTGCCAATAAAGT
>CBDUIO010000282.1:0-2648 GCA_965367355.1 uncultured Flavobacteriaceae bacterium | reverse complement strand
AACATAGCCAAACCAGTTACAATCACATGGAGCGGTAAACAGGTTCAAACCGGAATTTATAAAAACCCGGTTGTCCAGCCCATTTATTTGGGTAAGCATGATGTTAAAAACGATACCGTTTCTGATAGAAAAGTGCATGGTGGTGAATTTAAGGCTTGTTATTTGTTTTCGGCTAACCAATATACTTATTGGAAAAAGTTGTATCCAAATCTTGACTGGGATTACGGAATGCTAGGTGAAAACTTAACTGTTGATGGATTAGATGAAACCCAAATCTTTATTGGCGATATATATAAAGTAGGAGAAGCTTTGGTTCAAATAACGCAACCCAGAGAACCATGTTATAAATTTGGAGTTAAATTTGGCACTCAGGAAGTTTTGAAACAATTTATTGAACATGGTTATCCCGGAACTTATGTTCGAGTTATAAATGAAGGTCATGTTAGAAAAGGAGATGAATTCTTTTTAGTGGAAAAAGCTAAGAACAGTTTGAGTATTTATCAGTTCTTTAATTTATTATATGCGAAGTCTAAAGATTTGAAACTGGTGGAACTGGCTATTAACAATGAAGCTCTGCCCCTACGTAAACGCAAAAAATTAAAAGCATTTTTAATATGATTTATCCCTGGCATTTATACGCAATGGCTGTCATGTACATGGTTGCAGGTTTTTTCCATTTTATTAAACCAAAAATGTACATGCGTATCATGCCAAAATATCTGCCAAATCACAGATCTTTAGTTTATTTAAGCGGGATTGCGGAGATTGTACTAGGTATTGCATTATGTTTTCCCGGACTTAAAAATTGGTCCATTTATGGAATAATTGCCATGCTAATTGTTTTTTTGCTTGTGCATTTCTACATGCTTTCAGG
Organism: uncultured Flavobacteriaceae bacterium; assembly: GCA_965367355.1. Classification (GTDB taxonomy): domain Bacteria; phylum Bacteroidota; class Bacteroidia; order Flavobacteriales; family Flavobacteriaceae; genus Site-B1. The sequence goes on along the minus strand of CBDUIO010000282.1, from coordinate 1,774 downwards.
AGAAAAAGCATCAGCAGGAATTCCAAAATGGATACTGATTCTCAGAATTCCATTGCAATTTTTCCTCATGTATTGGGCATATTGGTATCTTCAGTTTTAAATTATGTTATTTACAGAAAACATAGAACTAAATTTACCTGATTCTGACATTACTTACTATCCGGATTTTTTTAATTTAAAAGAATCTGAAGTTTATTATCAATACTTGTTAAAGCATGTTCCCTGGCAACAGGATGACATCATTGTATTCGGTAAAACATATAAGCAACCAAGGCTAACAGCACTTTTCGCCAATAACAAAGAACCATATGCTTATTCTAATATAACCATGTACCCGCATCCCTTTACAAATAAACTTCTGGAAATAAAATCAAAAGTAGAATCAGTTTCCCCGGTGAATTTCACTACCTGCCTGCTAAATTTATACAGAGATGGCCAGGACAGCAATGGTTGGCATGCTGATAACGAGAAAGAATTAGGTAAAAACCCGATAATTGCTTCTGTGAGTTTTGGGGGAGAACGCCTTTTTAAACTAAAACATAGAGAAGACAAACATCTTAAAAAAGATCTTGTTTTACAAAATGGTAGTTTACTCATTATGAAAGGTGAAACCCAGCATAAGTGGTTACATCAAATACCAAAAACTAAAAAGAGAGTAGACAAGCGTATTAATCTGACATTTCGGATTATCACAAAAAAAAACTGAGGTCCCTCAACCTCAGTTCTTTCTATTTGCTATGCTTTTGTTGGTGAGATTTAGGGTCTAAATATCAACAGACATTGGCAAATATTAATTAATTAATCCATTGAACTAAAAACTATATCTTTTAGTACATGTCAAACATAAAACATAATTTTGAAACTCCCGTTTAAATACATTATAAAATCGATGAAATACACTTATTTTTAACATAATTTGACCAAATATTCTATTTTATCGATGAAATGCACATTTCTTTAACACTATTTCAGTGTAAAAATTAGTCGGAAATCAGACTATTTTCATTGAAAATAACGTTATAAATTTTAAAAATTGGCACTTATTTTGTTTACTTTTCCAAAAAAAATAATCTATGCGACTATACTTATTACTACTTCTTCTATCAATGAATTTTATCTCCATTGCACAAGAAAAAAGCTATATTGAATCTGAAATTAATATTAATATCCACATTGATGGAACCCTCCTGGTACCAAAAGAAATTGAAAAACCCAATTTAGCTGTAATTATTGCAGGTTCAGGTCCTACAAACAGAGATGGTAACCAAAACTTTTTAAAGAATAATTCACTAAAAAAATTAGCTGAGGGATTATCCGCACAAGGAATTGCCACATTTAGATATGATAAACGCATAGTGAAGCAGATTCGAAAAGGAAATGTAGACGAAAATATTTTATTTGATGATTTTGTAACTGATGCCAAAAGTGTTGTAGAATATTTTAAATCTAAAAAGGATTTTAAGAAAATATATGTCATTGGCCATAGTCAGGGAAGTCTGGTAGGGATGCTAAGCGCACAAGAATATGCCGATGGTTTTATTTCCCTTGCCGGAGCAGGACAGACCATTGACAAGGTCATTACCGATCAAATAACCAAAACTGCTCCTATGTTCACAGAAGATACGAATCGCGTTTTTCAAAGTTTAAGAGAAGGACATACTAATTCTGACTTCCCTCCAGCCCTGGCTTCTGTATTCAGGCTAGACGTTCAACCTTTTATAATGAACTGGATGCAATATGATCCGAAGGTAGTTATCAAAGAATTAAAGATTCC
>CBDUIO010000281.1:0-2663 GCA_965367355.1 uncultured Flavobacteriaceae bacterium | reverse complement strand
GATTATTATTACTGGCGACTTTATGAATATTCTCAGGAATTGTTGCGGCAGGATAGAGATGGAAACGGCACTTCTTTGTTAAATCCAAAATCCAGTAGTACGACATTCTATAAAAAAGGAGCTTGGGCTTTGCACATGTTGAAGGAGAAAGTTGGAGTTAAAGCTTTTAATAAGGCCGTGAAGAATTATATTGAGAAGCACCAGTTTAAAAACGTTGAAACTGAGGATTTTTTAAGGGAAGTCGAATTTGAAAGCGGGCAGGTTCTTAGCAATTTTAGGACGATTTGGTTAAAAGGAAAGTCATTCCCTTTGAATGAGGCTATTCCATCCATGAAGAGCAATGAATTTGCAAAAGAATTACTTCAACTATCAAATTTTGATTTCAGCAATAGTGCCAGATTTCTTTCTAAATGTGATGAAGTTCTGCGTTCTGACTCGTTTTTTCCGCTTATGCAGGAATTGTATACAGGAATAAATCAAGTTGATACTCTAGACAAAATTAACTGTTACAAAAAAGCTTTTTCTTCTAATGACATTAAGAAAAGGCAGCTTATTGCTCTTACATTAAAAGATATTCCTGAAGACTTTAAGAAGGATTATGAAAATCTTTTAAATGACAGGTCTTATGTTACAATAGAAACGACGTTATTTAACCTTTGGAATAATTTTCCGCAGGAGCAGGAAAAATACCTCGAGAAAACAAACAACATCGTTGGGTTTAATAATAAGAATATCAGAACGTTATGGCTGACCCTTGCTATTGTAACTGATAATGATAGCTTAGGAAACTTGGATCAATTTATGGATGAATTAATTAACTATACATCTGCAGATTATAGTTTTGAAGTTCGGGAAAACGCATTTAGATATTTAAAGTGGATAAGATCATGTAACGATATGTGTATTGAAAATTTAAAAGAGGCCACAAATCATCAAAACTGGCGTTTTAAACAATTTGCAGAACAATTATTAGAAAGCTATTAGTCTATGAAAGCATTGGTAATATCAGGAGGAGGAAGCAAAGGAGCATTTGCAGGAGGTGTGGCTCAATATTTAATGGAGGAAGAAGGGAGGGATTATGATATGTTTTTAGGCACTTCAACAGGAAGTCTTTTAATTCCCCATCTCGCCGCTCATGATCTTGGAAAGTTATATTATATATTCACTAATGTTAGCCAGAAACATATTTTTAGCATCAATCCATTTATAACAAGAAGTAAAGGTGATCGAGAATATGTCACTATAAACTTTTTTAACACTCTTATCCAGTTTATTAAACGAAAAAGAACATTTGGGGAAAGCAAAAATTTGAGACGGAATATAAAGCGAAATTTCACAAGAGAGGAGTATAATAAAATTAAAGCCACAAAAGAAGATGTTGTTGTAACCGTTTCTAATCTTTCAAAAAATAGGATTGAATATAAATCCATTAACGATTTTGAGTATGAAGAATTTTGTGACTGGATATGGATTTCCTGTAACTACATCCCGTTTATGTCGTTGGCTCAGGTCGATGGCTTTGATTATGCAGATGGTGGCTTAGGATGCGTTATTCCAATCCGTGAGGCCATTCTTAGAGGTGCTACTGAAGTAGATGCTATTGTTTTAGAAAGTGAAAATCTTGAATACAATAAAGCCTTAGGTAAAAACCCCTTTTCTTTGATGATAAATTTATATGGATATTTACTTGATCAGGTTGAAAAAGGAGATATTGCCATAGGCAAACTGGCAGCAAAAAATAAAAATGTTAAGCTCAATATTTATTATACTCCAACCAAATTAACCGAGAATTCCTTAATATTTAATAGGGACCTTATGATCAAATGGTGGGAAGAAGGGTTTAATTATGCGAAATCAAGATCTGAAAAGGACAAATAGCTAATACCACAGATCGGAAACTTCATTCTTTATATAAGATAGAGCAGCGTCACTAGGCGGCTTTTTTTCCATCATTTCTGTTAAAATAACTTCCCGAAGCTTGTTAGCTGTATCTGTTTTAGGCAGTAAACTTGCCTTCCTGATAAGTTGAATAGTAGCGTTTTTTGAAGCGGAAATAATACTCCAACATTCATCGCTAAGATAGATTTGCTGTGATAAGTTGTGTTCAAATTCCTGTTCAATAGACGCTATAAGTAAAGACTCATAAGCTTCTTTATTAGAAGACTTTGGATTAATTCGAATAAGCAATTTAGCAGGGGTTATACGTTCTAAAAAAAGCGCCATTCGCTCATATGCCTGTAAGCGAATTGGCAGTGAATGTTTTTGCTGATCTTTATGTAACAAAAAATTACGTCTGTTATCCTCATTTTTAATAAACTGTTTAAAGAAATAAAAGGCCAATACTCCTGTAATCACGGCAGGAATTATATAAAGGAAGAAATCTAATATTTTCTCTGATTCCATAATAAGTTGATTTAAAGAGTAAACTTAATTGGTTAATTATTATTGTACAAGAAATTTAAATTAAATATTTACCCAAATTTATGCATTACGTAAAATTTATTATTGTTTATAATTAATCAAAAAACTTCTTAAAAAAGCAATAAACATTGGTTAATTTCACAGTTTTAAAGTCAAATAGAATTGGATAAATATCTCAGTCAGTTAAATGAAGCTCAATTAGCACCAACCTTGCAAAAGGAAGGGCCTATGATCGTTATTGC
>CBDUIO010000280.1:0-2668 GCA_965367355.1 uncultured Flavobacteriaceae bacterium | reverse complement strand
AACCAGTTAGGAAGTGTTTTGGCTAATAATCCGGATATTGCAATATTAATTGAAGGACATACTGATAATGTTCCATATGCCGGAAATGGGCAATTAAGCGGGAATTGGGATCTGTCAACAAAACGAGCAACAGCTATCGTCAATATTCTAAGAGATAATTCATCTATAAATCCCGAGAATTTAACAGCTGCCGGACGAGGTGAATACGCTCCGGTTGCGACCAACGATACTCCGGAAGGAAGAGCCAAGAACAGACGTATTGAAGTAATCCTGACTCCAAAATTAGACGAGATCACCAAATTATTGAATGATATTTAGTTTGTGGGCGTTTCCCTGAAACAAGTTCAGGGTCGCGCTTTCACTACTCGTTTTAAAACATTTTGTCATATTGAGCTTGTCTAAGTGTTTTCGAAATATCTTTGCAAAATGTTTTAAGAACTCAAACAGACCGTTCAATCGCTAACGCACATTTATGAAATACACCAATTTACCAAACACCAATATAAAAGTCAGTAAAATTTGCCTTGGTACCATGAACTGGGGCAACCAGAATACAGAAGCAGAAGGTCATGAACAAATGGATTACGCCCTGGAGAAAGGTGTTATTTTTTTTGATACTGCCGAATTATATCCGGTTCCGGCCACAGCAGAACGCTACGGAAGGACCAGCGAGATCATAGGAAATTGGTTTAAAAAGACAGGAAATCGGGATAAAATAATTCTGGCCTCAAAAATTGCAGGTCCCGGCGACTATACGGCCCATATCAGAACGACAGGTTTTAGTAAAGAGGCACTCAATGAAGCGGTCAATAATGAATTGAAAAGACTTCAAACCGATTATATAGATCTCTTTCAACTGCACTGGCCCGAAAGACAAACAAATACATTTGGAATTAGAGATTACAAACACAATCCAAAAGATACCTGGCAGGATAATTTTCATGAAATTCTTCAAAATCTGGATGTTCTAATTAAACAAGGTAAAATTAGGCATGTTGGAATTTCCAACGAAAAAGCCTGGGGAACTATGCGTTATCTTGAAGAATCAAAAAAACATGATCTGCCAAAAATGATCACCATTCAAAATGCCTATTCTTTATTAAACAGAGTTTTTGAAGGCGATATGGCAGAAATAGCAATAAGAGAACATATTGGGTTATTGGCTTATTCGCCAATGGCTTTTGGTGTGTTGTCCGGAAAGTACATAAAAGGAACTGCCAATGATAACTCACGTCTAAAACTGTTCCCAAGGTTTGCAAGATATAGCAGTGAACAGGCAACCAATGCCACCAAAGCCTATTTAAAAATTGCTGAAGACCATAATATGAAACTGTCTCAAATGGCTCTGGCTTTTGTCACTCAACAACCATTTGTAACCAGCAATATCATTGGAGCATCGCGAATGGATCAATTAAAGGAAAATATCGATAGTATAAACTTAGAACTAGATAAAGATCTGTTGGCTAAAATTAATGCTGTTCATGCCGTGAATCCGAATCCGGCTCCATAGTTAGAATAATTAATCCAAAAAATGCAACCCAAGGGTTGACATTTTTTTGGATTCCAGTTAAGGGTCTGAGCATTAATTAATAATAACTTTTTTATCTATAGATCGATCGTTTTCTGTCTTAATGCTGACAATATATACGCCGCTACTAAGACCGGAAATATCAATACCATTCTCTAAGGTCTGATTGTTGATCGAATTAAAGATCTTGATCCTTTGTCCAAGCATGTTTGAAATGGATAATTCTCTGGCTTGTTGTGTCAATTGTTTTACATACAACTTGGCTTCCGGTTGATTTACATAGATCAATGTGGTATCTGATAAGAATTCTTCGGTCGATAAAGTCGAAGGATCCTGGAAGATCACCTGAAATCTGTCTGTAAAAGATCCTGCTTCCGAAGTAAAGCTATAGGGATCAGTATTTCTCAAATTGTAATGTAAGTCCAGTAAATTATCTTTTAAAAATATATCCTGATCTTCAGGGAAATTTGATATCTCTGTGGCTTTTAGTGTATACGTAAAATTACCAGATGCTTTCAGAACAAGATCAATTTCTTTATCCTGTGTATAAGGAGCAAAGGCCTGAATGACATATTGCTGCACATTCAATAAACTACCCATATCGTCTTCCGGCGGATCATTGATCAACCCGCCATCTAAGCCATAATCATAGCCATCTGTGGCATCTTCACTAAAACCAATAACAAAGCTTCTGCTGGCTCCTGAAGAGACGCCAAACTCCAATCGCAAGATCTGGGTCTCAGCTGCTGTCTCAATTGTTCCAGATTCTGGATTATCCGTATTGGTAGTTCTGAAAAATACTGAACCATTATCAGAATAACCGCCGGCAGTTTGATTTAATAAGGCATCTCCTTCCTTAATAAATACTCGCTGACCATTATTGAATTCTATATCGCCATCTGCAATCACCTCCACAAAGAAACTTTGGCCTACCGGAATATATTTAGTAGGTCTTTTAATTCCTTGACCGCCGCCGCCGCCATCAATTGGTATATCGGCATGCTGATATGCTCGTTCTGTTGTTGTATTATTGATAAAACCATAACCGCCTTCATAATAGGCCAGGTAATGCGTATTTCCTGCCCATTGTTCCCACAATAAAATCGTACCACTGGTAATGCCCCCATTAGCAGGAACATT
>CBDUIO010000279.1:0-2716 GCA_965367355.1 uncultured Flavobacteriaceae bacterium | reverse complement strand
TGAATATTAAGCAGTTCTTGTTGCTGATGAATAATGAGGTGGTCTATTTTTTCATGAAGCATTCGTATTTCAAGTTCAGACTTCAGATTTACCATATAATCTTGTTTTGAACGCTCCCTGTCCTTTTCTTCCTGTCTGTTCTGGCTCATCATAATAACAGGGGCCTGAAGGGCCGCTAAACAAGATAAGATCAGGTTAAGCAATATAAAAGGATAGGGATCAAAACCCTTGTTGAGAAGAAATATGATGTTAGAAGAGATCCAAACCAATATGAATAGGCCAAAAATGATAATGAATTTCCAACTGCCTCCAAAAGAGGCTATTTTATCTGCTAACCGTTGCCCAAAAGTGAAATTAGTAGTGTCGCTATCAGCACCTATCTTGGCCGCTAATGACTCTTGATTCTGTATCGTTTTTAATACGTCTTCTTCGAGCGAGCTTAACTCCCCTACTTCATTGATCAAATAGTGGGCGAGGTATTTTTGCCGGTATTGGTTTAGTTCTGTTATTGATATATTACTTTTCCTAGTAAAACCCGGGTTTTCCTTTTGAATTTCATTGAATATTGATTGCCTGATCGTATTGGCATGGACCTTTTCACTTACCGGAAATTCCTTTTGAGATATATTGCTTATAAATGTTTTCATTGTAACTAAATTTAATGAAAATAAATTTACAATATTTAAATATGATAATTATTGCAAAAAACAAATGACTAACTTTGATTGGTTTTATTCAAAATTATATTTTCTATTCTAATGAAAAAAAAATTAAATGAATTAGAATCTACTGCCATTTGCGGTAATGATATTAGCTCTTCTTGCCTTTATGTTTCTGCATTAGCGATAGTATATGCGGGACAATATGCATGGATCTCCTTACTGATTGTCTCTGTGATTTTATTTTTATTTAGAAAGATCTATGGTGAAGTTGTTGGTGCTTTGCCATTAAATGGTGGGGCTTATAATGCATTGTTAAATACCACCAAAAAGTCGACCGCCTCTTTTGCAGCCACACTTACGATTTTATCTTATATGGCAACAGCTGTTATTTCTGCAAGCGAGGCCATAAAATATGCGCACAGTTTATGGGATGCTATTCCCGTTTTATATACAACAGTATTTTTGTTAATGATATTTATGGGACTGGTTATTAAAGGAATTGGAGAATCATCGAAAGTAGCTATCGTAATTTTTCTATTTCATTTAACTTCTTTAGTACTTCTATGTGGATTTTGTATTTATTTCTTATTCCATAATGGATTTGAAACACTTATTTCAAATTTCAAAAATCCGGTTGAAGGAGGCATTTTGAATGCTTTGTTTTTTGGTTTTGCAGCAGCCATGCTGGGGATAAGTGGTTTTGAAAGTTCTGCGAATTACGTTGAGCAACAAAAAAAAGGAGTTTTCCCAAAAACTTTAAAAAATATGTGGATTATCGTGACTGTATTTAATCCCTTACTTGCATTTTTGGCATTGGCTATTATACCACTTTCCACTATCAATATCAATCAAGAAACCCTCTTATCTTTTATGGGTGAACTTACTGGAGGTGAAACCTTATTATATTTAATTTCAATTGATGCCGCTTTGGTGTTGAGTGGTGCAGTACTTACTTCCTTCGTAGGTGTTGGAGGTTTGGTTGAACGAATGACCTTAGATCGTATTTTGCCAAAATTTTTATTGAAAAAGAACAAAACGGGTAGTGCATATTTAATTTATATTACCTTCTTTATACTTTGTACCTCAATTCTCATTATTACTGAAGGAGAGTTAGCTGCGCTAGCCGGTGTTTATACCATTGCATTTTTAAGTGTCATGATTTTATTTGGTTTTGGTAACTTATTACTTAAGATCAATAGAGAGAATTTGCCGAGGCCAGAGAAGGTTGGCTGGATTTCTTTAGGTATTGCAGTTGCAGGTGTTATGGTCGCATTATTGGGTAATATCATTTTAAATCCGAGTTATCTGGGTATATTTTTAGAATATCTTATTCCAACATCGTTGGTTGTAGTTTTTATGTTATATAAAACCCAAATATTAAAGGCTGTTTTAATGTTTCTAAATTATTTAACTCCAGAAAAACATTCTTTTTTTGAAAATATTAACAAAAGAATTCGTATCGCCATACGAAGGATCAATGCTCAACAGTTTGTATTTTATACCAAGCAGGACGATGTAGCGGTCTTAAATAAGGTATTACAATATATTTCAGCTAACGAAAATACAAGAAGGTTAAAAATCGTTACTGTTTTGAGCAAAGGAGAACATGTTTCGACCAACTTGATGAAGGATGTGGAAGTTTTGGATAGGGCTTACCCTGATATCGATATTGAGTTTCTTGAAGAACCGGGTGTTTTTGGTCCAGAAAAAATAAAGGAACTATCGATTCGCTGGAAAATACCGATCAATTTTATGTTCATTGGGTCACCGGGAGATAAATTTCCATATAGAATCCAGGAATTAGGTGATGTGAGATTGATTATATAGATATTGCAACGCAAAAAGTTATGCATGAACTTTTTAGGATGATTTTCTTTTATGAAGGTCTTTATTATTATCAATAAATTTATAAATTATATAAAAAACAGCAATTACAAGAAGGCTGATAATAAAATAGTATTCAATTTTTTCAATATGTTTTAGATTGTTTATAATTAGTTCTCCAAACGCATAGCCAAGTCCCACCAAAATTAAGCACCAAATAACAGTACTTA
>CBDUIO010000278.1:0-2753 GCA_965367355.1 uncultured Flavobacteriaceae bacterium | reverse complement strand
GTCTCAGCATCTGTAGCCATGCAGAAAAATGGTATTGGTAATAAATTGAAATCATCAATTTCCGAAACAAACAATGTTAATTTTGAAAGTAAATTATATACATTCTGGCCTTTAGAAATTGCGGAAGGCAATGAGACCTTGAACTTGTTAAAGGGTAAAGTGATGGCATATTTCTCAGACTGTTCTTTTTCGTAAAAAGTCCTTGCAGCTCGCGGGATATTATCGTTTATTAGGTCGTCGAATTTTAAACTGTTAAAAATAGAATCCAGTTGTTTTCCTGAGTAGCCTGAGGCATATAATGAGCCAATAATTGCTCCCATACTGGTTCCGGCGATATGATCTATGCGAATACCTAAGCTATCAATTGTTTTAAGTACTCCAATATGGGCAAGTCCTTTCGCACCACCTCCACTTAGCACCAAACCAACTTTTAGTTCTTGTTCATTGTTTTCCTGTGAAAAGCCGAAAAAACCAATCATTAAAAACAGGATAATTATTTTTTTCAATTTCAATTTCTTTTATAATAGTTCACTAATTTAAGTGCCCGAGCGGCTCCAATTACTTTTTCAAGATCTTCAAAATTTGACTCTTTAATTCGCTTAAGCGATTTAAAATGCTTTAATAAATCAACCACAGTTTTTTCTCCAATCCCCGGAATGGATTCAAGTTCTGTATTTAATGCCGTTTTACTTCTTTTATTCCTGTGGTGTTCAATACCAAAGCGATGTGCTTCATTTCGCAGTTGTTGAATGATCTTTAAAGTTTCACTTTTTTTATCTAAATATAAGGGAATTGGATCATTTGGATAGAATAATTCCTCTAATTTTTTAGCTATTCCTATAATGGCAATTTTACCTCTGAGATCTAGTGCATCCAGACTTTTTAATGCAGATGACAGTTGCCCTTTACCGCCATCAATAATTATTAGTTGAGGCAAGGACCTATCTTCATCCAGTAAACGTTTGTATCGTCTGTAAACCACTTCTTCCATGGATGCAAAATCATCAGGCCCTTCAACAGTTTTAATATTAAAATGCCTGTAATCCTTTTTGCTGGGTTTCCCGTTTTTAAAAACAACACAAGCTGCAACCGGATGTGTCCCCTGAATGTTAGAATTATCAAAACACTCAATATGTCTCGGTTCTTCACTTAAACGCAGATCACTTTTCATCTGGGCCAAAATTCTTTTTACATGCCTGTCAGGATCTGTGATCTTTATTTGCTTGAAACGCTCCATTCGGTAATATTTGGCATTTCTAACGGAGAGATCCAAAATATGTTTTTTATCTCCTAATTTTGGAACTGTCACTTTTACATCTTCTCCAATACTCACATGAAACGGAACATATATCTCCTTTGAATTTGAATTGAATCGTTGCCTGAGCTCAATTATTGCCAATTGCAACAATTCTTTATCGGTTTCCTGAAGTTTCTTTTTTATTTCCAGAGTATGGGATCTTATTATCGATCCATAGGATAGTTGTAAAAAATTAATGTATCCATAGCTTTCATCACTAACGATGGAAAACACATCAACATTGCTGATCTTTGGATTGACAATAGTCGATTTTGATTGATAATTCTCTAAAATTTCAATTTTCTCTTTGATCTTTTGTGCGTCTTCAAAATGCATATTAGCTGCAAATTGTTTCATTTGCTTCTTAAATTGACTTAATGAGTCTTTAAAATTACCTTTTAATATTTCACGAATAGCCTTTATATTCTCGAAATATTCATCTTCTGTTTCCAGACCTTCACAAGCACCTTTACAATTTCCTAAATGATACTCCAGACACACTTTGTATTTCCCCGATTCTATTTTTTCAGGTGACAAATCGTAATTACAGGTTCGCAACTGGTAAAGCCCTTTTATAAGATCCAAAAGTGTTGAAACTGTTCTGACACTGGTATAAGGTCCAAAATATTCCGATCCGTCCTTGATAACACGACGCGTTGAAAAAACTCTCGGGAATCTTTCTTTTTTGATACAGATCCAGGGATAAGACTTGTCATCCTTGAGCATGACGTTATACCTGGGTTGATACTTTTTTATTAAGTTATTTTCCAGGAGTAAGGCATCGGTTTCCGTATCTACGACTATGTGTTTTATTTTTACAATCTTGTTAACGAGTATTCTTGTTTTTCCATTGTCGAATGTCTTGGTAAAATAAGAACTGACTCGTTTTTTTAAGTTTTTTGCTTTCCCAACATATATTATTGTGCCTTCTTTATCATAATACTGGTAAACTCCCGGAGAGTTCGGAAGCGTTTGTAATTGTAATTTCAAGTCAGCATTACTCATACCTTCAAAGGTATATTAAATAGTATTACTGAAAAAAAATTGAATTTGTTTTTTGCTATATTGCACCAATAGATATTGATACATGAATATTGTAATTCTTTCAAGAAATTCAAATCTTTATTCGACTAACAGACTGGTTGAAGAAGGGGAGAATCGCGGGCATAAGGTTGAGGTTATAGACCCTTTAAAATGTGATTTGATCATTGAGAAGGAAAAACCAACCATCTATTATAAAGACAGGTATTTAGATTATGTAGATGCCATAATTCCCAGAATAGGTTCTTCAGTTACTTTTTATGGGAGTGCGGTTGTTCGTCAGTTTGAAATGATGCACGTATTCACAACGGTCACTTCTGATGCCATCATACGCTCAAGAGATAAATTAAGAAGCTTTCAAAGATTATCCAGAGCCGGAATAGGAATGCCAAAGACTGTCTTTACAAATTATTCA
>CBDUIO010000277.1:0-2781 GCA_965367355.1 uncultured Flavobacteriaceae bacterium | reverse complement strand
ATAAAAACACGACTCTATTTCTTTATCTCTGGAAATGGCATATGGCTCGTAATCATGATTGGTATATACTTCTTTGATATTGTATTCATCAGCTAGTTTGTTAAAGACATCAATTGGTTTGCCGTTATAAACTGCAATACTGCTATCAAATTTTTTTAGCTGATTTTGAATCTGGTATAGTCGATCGTGAATGAATGTCACGCGGCTATCATCCTCAGGTAACCTATCTAAAATATCAGTATCGAAAATGAATATTGGCAGTACCCGGTATTCTGAATTCAAGGCATGAAATAATCCTACGTTATCATCTAAACGAAGATCGCGTCGAAACCAAAAAACTGTAACTGGTTGCTGCATATTTAGTATTTGCCAAAAAGCTCTTCTAACTTCAATGTTCTGTAATTAAATATTTCTTCCAGCTTTGGTTTTACTAATATAGGGTGAACTAACTGACCTAACCAGCCAAAAGGAATTTTATAGTCAATGATATCTTCCATTTCCACTCCACCTTCAATCTCTTGTATAAAATGCTTGTGATGCCATAATGAATAGGGTCCAAAACGCTGTTCGTCAACAAAATATTTTTTGTCCATAACATGAGTAATTTCAGTTACCCATTTGGTTTTTATACCTAACACAGGAGTTACAATATATTGAATGATCTGCCCCGGAAACATTGGTCTGTCTGCACCGGATAATATATCAAAACTCATATAGTCCGGAGTTATGGTCTTTAAATTTGCAGGATTTGACAAAAATTCCCATGCCTGATCTACACTTATAGGAAGATTTTGTTTTTTGTGTAACCTATAAACCTTCATAGACATTTAATCTTTTTGGAGGATTTCTATCTGCATAAGAATGTTTTGAGCTTCAGCATATTTATCATCGCTTTTGGCGCGATCTATACTAGACAATTCATGCCATTCACTCATTAATTTCTCATATTTCTTTTGCAAAACATCTAGTTTTGACCTTTTTTTGAATATACCTAACATCTTTTTATTTTAAATAATTAGTAATCTTAGAACTCATCGGGTTCGTAACGGATAAATAAAAATCTATTAATCGCCCCTCTTCATCTACAAGGTATTTTTGAAAATTCCATTTTACTGAAGAATCTTTATTTCCATTGATTTCCTTTTTTGTTAACCAGGCAAATAAGGGATGTTGATTGTTTCCTTTTACATCTATTTTTTCTGTCATCAGGAATTCCACACCATAATTTACCTGACAAAATGATTGAATTTCATCTGCATTTCCTGGTTCTTGACTTCCAAATTGATTGCATGGCAATCCAATTATAACCAGCTTATCACTGTAGGTTTCATGTAGTTTTTGAAGACTTTCGTATTGACCTGTAAAACCACATTTTGAGGCTGTATTAACAAATAAAATTTTCTTTCCTTTAAATTCTGAGAGATCAATAGGTTCTCCAGAAAGGCTATTTATCTCAATATCATAAATACTGGATTTTGGCTCTTGAACAGAAGTCTGAGATCTTCCGAATAATGAAAAAAATGTACACATAATTAATAAGTTTATTTTCATGACTATTATATTTTAAAACTGACAATTCCACAGTCCATTTCAAAAATCTGTCCGGATATTGAAGCTGCTTTATGTGACAATAAAAACTCTGCCATGTCTGCTACTTCTTCCGGGTTCAGGAATTTTTTCAAAGGATGACGTTCTGTGATATTTTCTATCATTTTTTCGTTGCGTAATAATTTTGCTGCAAGTTCGGTATTTGTAACGGTTGGTGCAATGGCATTTACCCTTATTGTTGGTGCCAGTTCTGCACCTAAAGACTTTACCAAACCTTCAACCCCTGATTTGGCTGTTGCTATACTGGCATGAAACGGCATTCCTAATTTAGAAGCCACCGTACTAAATAACAAGATTGATGGCTTATTCCCATTTTTAAGGATAGGCAAATATTTTTGAATGCTTTTAACAGCTCCCAAAACATTAATTTCAAAATCTGATTTGAAATCATCAATACTTAATCTCGAAATTGGTTTTAAATTGATACTTCCCGGACAATACACCAGTGCATCTGCCGAATCAATTTCCGGAAGTTCATCAGAAAGAATATCGCATGTGAAATGCGTTAAATTTTCATGTGAAATGTCAGGAGAAGTGCGGCTGATGTTGACGACTTCGTTTTGTTCAATTAAGGCATCAATAATAGCTTTACCTATACCTTTGCTGCCTCCTATAATGATAATCTTTTTCATATACTTGTTAAAGGTCTTCCTTTTAATCGTTTTTCGATTTTTTGTTTTATTTCCGTAATACGCTTCATCAGATCCATGATCCTTGGGTCATTACCAAGTTTATAAACTTCATTCAGGCTGAGAATGATGTCTTTAGCTTCTCGCGATGCTATAATTCTTTCGCTTGTATTGGCAAATGATTGTTTTCTAGTTTCAAATTCCTTTGCTTTTTTGATGATATCCATAAAATTCAATCTTTTAAATAATTCTGTAGTTCTGCTATCTTGGAAGGTGAATTAAAAACGCCTCCATAGTATGCTGTTACTGTAGCTGAAGTATCATCTTTAATTCCTCTTGAAGATACGCATAAATGTTTGGCATCTATAATTACTGCCACATTACTTGTGCCCAATATGCTCTTTAGTTCTTCTGCGATCTGATTGGTCAATCGTTCCTGAACCTGGGGACGCTTTGCATAATACTGCACGATCCTGTTCAGTTTTGAAAGACCGATAACTTTACCCGATGAAACGTAAGCCACATGAGCCTTACCAATAATTGG
>CBDUIO010000276.1:0-2800 GCA_965367355.1 uncultured Flavobacteriaceae bacterium | reverse complement strand
CTGCTAATGATGCCAGATATTACACATTTAATTTTGTATATCAGCCAAATCAAGGAGAAACAACATTCGAATAGTTATCCCAAAAATTATATAACTAGTTTTTAGATAAAACCCAAGCTTAGGTTTGGGTTTTTCGTTTATTAAATTTTTAATTATGAGCACTATACCAGAATATATTCCAATATTTACAACTATTTTTTCTGTATATTTTTTCAAGGAAATATTTGCTCATTATAAAAAGAGACAAACCACCTATTTACTTTGGTGGGCAATTGGTGTTCTTACCTTTGGATTGGGAACCTTAGCTGAAAGTATAAATGTATTGTTTGGTTGGAGTGCATTCAATTTAAAATACTGGTATATTGTAGGAGCTTTACTTGGAGGATTCCCATTAGCGCAGGGAAGTGTTTATCTTTTAATGAATCGCAAATTCGCCAATGTGACTACAATAATATTTGTTACGTTAATTCTTATTGCGTCAATTTTTATTGTGATGGCACCAATAGAACTTCCAGATCCTTTCGACGGGAAATTAACAGGGAAAGTTTTTGGGTGGACCTGGGTTCGTTATTTTTCACCTTTTATAAACCTGTATGCTTTTATTTTTTTAGTTGGAGGCGCCATCTTCTCGGCTATCAAATATTATAAAAAGGGCATAAAAGAAGCGCCATTCAGAGGGAATATATTTATTGCAATTGGGGGACTATTACCCGGGATTGGCGGGTCTTTTACGAGAGCAGGTTACGTTGAAGTATTATATATAACTGAATTTATTGGGTTGCTTTTAATTTATTATGGTTATAAAATAATAAAGAAAAACAAGATTAAAATTTTAACCACTTAATAAAGGTTTATATAAAATGATAAACCTGTTCAAAAGGAACCCGAAATCTGGGACCATAAACTCCCGTTTCATCTCTTATTCCGCAGGCAATAACCATTGTAATTTCTGCACCTCCTGAAATTTGAAGTATCTTTTTGACACGTAAAGTATCGCTGCCTTCCATTGGGCAGGTATCATAACCAATGGCGGCCATACTTATCATAAAATTTTGAGCCGCTAGTGCAGCACTTTTATGAGCAACAATTCTCATATCACTGAGCCTTGTTTGCCTGTAAACAGGTCTAAATAAACCGATTAGCTGAAAGACTAAATATTTTAAATATCCTAACACTCCTAATACATCTGTGTAAAGGAATGGAATCAATTTTTGATAATATGATAAAAATACTTTTTTCCTTTTAGAAAGTCTTTCACTAAGTTCAGGTTTATCGTAAACTTTGTTTAAATAATTTACATTTTCTCTGGCATGTTTTCTCCAAAGATCTTTTCGGGCAACGATAACAACCATTTGCTGTGCTGTTTTAGCTGCATTTTGATTCATACAGGCAACAGCTAATTTATTTAGAGTCTCCTTTTCGGTTACATGATAAAATTCCCATAACTGTAAGTTGCTGCTGGTTGGTGCTAAAGCTGCATTTTCAAGACATTGTTTAACCTTTTCAGTATCGATGGGGATTTCTTTGTATTTTCTCACTGACCGCCTGTATGTTATGGCCTTTGTAACTGTTTTTTCCATTAGTAGTTTTTATGATATGCAGCTGAATTTAAGAATAAAATCCTAAACAAACCGTTTGGGTTATTATGAAACAAAAAGTACAATAAATAGGGCAAAATGGTATTTCGTCTTATTTTTCTTATTTATTACTTCATATAGTATACATTTACTAAATATGAATAAACATCCGAATTTCTTTATAGTAGGTGCTCCCAAATGTGGTACGACCTCCCTTGCGTATTATCTTTCTGAGCATAAAAAGGTTTTCTTTTCAACCCCAAAAGAACCCTGTTTTTTTTCCGCTCCTGAATTTCCGGGACCTGTTTCAAATTTTAATGAATATTTAAACTTATTTAAAGGTGCAGACTCTTCTCATTTAGCAATTGGAGAAGGCTCAGTATGGTATTTGTGTTCTACGCATGCGATAGCAGATATTCTGGAACGGTTTCCTGATTCTAAATTTATTGTTATGTTAAGAAACCCTGTTGAAGCTTCTTTTTCTGGTTTTGTGCAAACAAAAAAAGGTGTAAGTAAAAAAAACCGCGACCAATTTAAGTCATTTGAGAAAGCATGGGATGCTCAAGAAGAAAGAGCTAAAGGTTTACAAATACCAAAAGGCTGTAGTGCCCCAAAGAAATTTCAATATGGTAAGGTTTTCTCCTATTCTCATCAGTTAGAAAGACTTTTTTCATTGGTCAATAAGAAGAATATTCATGTGATTATTTTTGATGATTTTAAACTAAATACAGATAAAGAATATCGTAAAGTGCTGACATTTTTAGGGCTTCCTTATCAAAAATTGGAAACTTATGAAGCCAGGAACAAAATGGGTGTAATACATGTTGATTCATTATTTAAAAGAATTTTGATTTCAGTATTGTCATTAGGAATTAAAATCAAAGATCTTTTGGGAATTAGAAAAACTCTAAATGTTGTCTCAAAATTTCATGATTCAAAGGATATAAAAATTGAAAGACCTAATGAAAAATTTAGAACAGAGCTAATAGAATATTTTCATGATGACATTGAAAAACTAGAATCATTACTTGATAGAGATCTGTCAGCATGGAAAAAATAATGAAATCTCCTTTTCTTATTCCTTAAATTAAAAATATTCAGAAGTATTGAAATATGTTATCCCATTAACTTTAAAGTAGATCTTCAAAAGAAAATACTTGATAAAATAAAACAAAAAAATCCTAAACAAACCGTTTAGGATTTTTTGTGGTACCTCCAGGAAT
>CBDUIO010000275.1:0-2802 GCA_965367355.1 uncultured Flavobacteriaceae bacterium | reverse complement strand
ACACCACCAAAAGTTCCAAATTTTTTAATGTTGTTAGGTTTTGTATCCATTGAATAGTCAGAATAACTTCACTTGTACAATAATAATGAATTAAGCTCTATTACATTTTAGAAATTAAACTTTTGTTAAAGAATATGGATTACTGTAAAATTTGTTTAATTTTGTTGTTAATATATTAAACAATAATGAAAATTTTAACTTATTTATTATTAGCCTGTATAATTTTACCAAACAATAATTCATTTATTTTTGATTTTAAGAAATCCAGCGACATGAGTAAGTGGATGATCGTTGATGATGGAGTTATGGGTGGTTTTTCAAAAGGATCTATGGAATTGAATGATGAAGGCCATGCGGAATTCATCGGATTTGTAACAACAGAGAATAATGGTGGGTTTTCATCCGTAAGACATAGTTTCAAAGAGAAGGATGTATCTGAATTTTCCCATGTCGTTCTTAAGATAAAAGGTGACGGAAAAGAATATCAATTCAGAATAAAAAAATTGAGATATGACAGAGCATCTTACATAAATACATTTAAGACCTCGGGAAAATGGGAGACAATTAAAATTCCATTAAAGGATTTTTATCCTAGTTTCAGAGGCTATAAATTAGATCGTCCAAATTTTGATGGGTCTAGCATTGAAGAAGTGACGTTCTTAATAGCAAATAAAAAAAATGAGGATTTTAAATTGGTAATTGACTCAATTTCATTGGAATAAAACAAAAAATATATTATGGATTATTTGATTATAGTTTTACAGTTGGTAGTGGCTTTAAGCCTCATAAATGTCTGGTTATTGCAGAACAATAAACCTACCCGTTGGAGAGGTGGTGAAGCTAAGACACTACTTGAAGAATTCGAAGTCTATGGGTTACCTAAATGGAGTTGTTATTTAGTTGGAATTTTTAAGGTAGGCCTGGCTCTGGCCTTGATCATTGGTATCTGGTTTCCGGAAATATTAAGACCTTCTGCCATAGTGTTAGCTTTGTTCCTTTCAGGATCTGTAATAATGCATTTAAAAGTGAAAGATCCATTGATTAAATCTTTACCTGCTGTTATATTTCTTGTTTTATGTTTGGTTATCGCTTTTGCCTGAAGTTCTAAATATCTTTAGTATAAAGGTAGCATATAATGAATGCCAAAATCATGAAGAAAAACGATGGGAATGTTTGAGTCCATCTATCTTTTATTTTCAATCTTACCATAAAGCCAAGAAACATCATTAGTCCTAGTCCGGCTGAGGCTATCACACCGAACCATGGAATCAAAACACCTGTGCCTAAGCCTAATGCTGCTGTTAATTGTAATATTCCAGTCCATTTTCTTTGATTATTTGTTAACTGAAATCTGATAAATTCAGTTTTCATTTGAGTTGAAAAAAGACATTGATATCCGTAAAAAATAAAAATTAAACCCAATAGGATTGAAGTAATGTGCAGTAAACTCATAGTTGTATGTAAGTTGTAAAAATACAAAATATGTTTAACATTATATATAATATATTAAACAATATAATTATTAACTTCTTTGGCAATAATCTAATTAAAATCAAGCCACTATTTGCGATCAAAACCAAAAGAAGCTTGTAGAATTTTGACCGGATTACGGATTAGTTCTTTAAGGATTTGGGCTCTTATCGCGTTTGAATTTGAGTATTTGAAATGCAAGTAGTATATTTACAACAAATAAAGGAGAAACTCCTTTATGAAAAATTTACAATCGCTGGATCGATCTTCAGGTAATTTAATAATATCCATTATTCTTTTCCTATTTATTTATTTGGTATTGAAATTGCAATAAAATAATTAATTAATACTATTTAACAACACTGCATGGGGAGATCACAACAAACATTTAACAAAAGCGAAAAAGAAAAAAAACGTCTAAAAAAACGAGAGGACAAGCGAAAGAAAATGGAGGCCCGAAAAGCGGAATCTAAGGAAAGCGGTTCAAAAGGAATTGAATTTGCTTATGTAGATCATAATGGCCATTTAGTCGACACACCTCCAGATCCTTCTAAAAAAATAAAAGTAAAAGCCAAAAACATAGAGATTGGCATACCAAAAATGGATGATAGCGAAAGAGAAGCTTTCGATCCTGTTAGAAAAGGAAAAGTCTCCTTTTTTGATACTTCTAAAGGATTCGGTTTCATTTTAGATTCAGAAAATCAGGAAAAATACTTCTGCCACGTGAGTGGTTTAATTGATCAAATAGTTGAAAATGACTCAGTTTCTTTTGAGTTAGAAAAAGGTCAAAAAGGCATGAATGCTGTAAGAGTAAAAAAAGTATAGTCGATTCTTAAAAATCTGACTATCTTAGAGGTTTGTTTTAATGGCATGCCAAAACATTTTATTTTTAATATTAAAATAAGTCTCAACTTGTTCAAATTCTTGATTTATGTCGCTTAGAGGTTCTGAAATTGTAGAAAAGAATACAGGCAAAAAACTCTATAATTATCAAAAAGGTGCCATAGATAAGATCTTCAAATATTTTGATGATGCGCCTGATGACTTTCATCTCTTGTACCAATTGCCAACAGGAGGAGGAAAAACCGTTATTTTTTCTGAAATGGTTAGGCAGTATTTAAAGCATCATTCCAAAAGGGTTTTGATCATGACTCACCGTATTGAGCTCATCAAGCAAACATCAAGAATGCTAACAGAATTTGGTGTCGTCAATAAAGTAATCAATAGCACTGCCAATCTGGACGATCAAATGGACTACAAATGTTTTGTAGCCATGGTGGAAACCTTGAATAACAGGCTAAATGATGACAAACTCGATATATCAGACATTGG
>CBDUIO010000274.1:0-2805 GCA_965367355.1 uncultured Flavobacteriaceae bacterium | reverse complement strand
GCATACAACAACATTAAGAGGGATATTGAATCCAGCTATCCTGCACGGTTTAATTCAGAGAGTATAATTGTTGATGCCTTTAGCAAGTATAATTTTAATGATACTTTTTACACAGTCATTGGATTAAATTTTCAGGATAACAACATGGAAAGTTTTACCATACCTTTTGGGGAAACGACATTCGATCCAAGTATAAATCCCGAATCTGCGACATTTACCATTATTGATCCCTATGTGAACGTTGTATATGAATCCGATTTTGGGTTAAGTATAAACGCCGGAGCACGATTAAACAATCATAGTGAATATGGATCACACTTTGTTTATAGTTTCAACCCATCTTTTAAAAAAGATTTTGACTTTGGTTATTTGAAAGGTTTGGCAAGTTACAGCACGGCTTTTATTACACCTTCATTATATCAATTATTTGAACCAACTTATGGAAATGCGGAATTGAATCCGGAAGAAAATTCAACAATAGAATTTGGGGTCGAATTATTATTGAACAATAGATCTACAATCAGTTTGGTATATTTTGATAGAAAGGAAACCAATTTTATTGACTTTGTTGATCTTGGAGACTGGGTATTTCAATATAAAAATGTAGCTGAAGCGTTTACTGCAAGTGGCGTTGAGTTCAACTCAACTTATAAATTTTCAGATAAATTGAATGTATCAGCAAATGTAACCTATACAAAAGTTGAAGAGGACCTAAATTTGCGAATTCCTGAAATTAAGGCTAATGCAAGAATAGACTATAAATTGTGTCCGAAAACAAATATGAGTTTGACGTATCAGTTTAATGATGAAAGAAAAGATTCATTTTATAATAATTCGACATTTATGACTGAATCTGTAAGTCTTCAAAGCTATAGTCTGTTAGATTTTTACATCAATAGAAAAATTATAAATGATAGGCTGCTAATTTTTGTTAATGTGACAAACATTTTCAACGAAGATTATCAGGAACTCTATGGATATTCAACAAGGGGAAGGAATATCAATATTGGTTTTAATTTAAGCTTATAATCACATTTACGTCATTGAGAAGAACATGAAGCTTCTTTTTTTAAGTAAAAAAGGTTTCTTAAATTATTCTTTTCTACTAATAATATATAGGATTAATCCCTTTTAGTAAAATTATTCTCGACAAACATCTTATCTTTAAAAGGTGAAAACTTGTTCCTGTCTCCTAAGGACTTCTTTTCTTGTACCTGAGCAGACATAATTGATCTTCCCGTGCCTTGAATTTGAGCAATGGCTTCAGCTAAAAGAGGTTCATTGACATCACCTAAAATTCCAAGATTAGTTATAGTTTCATTTAAACTAAATGTTGGAACTAAACCATTGTCATAATCTGATACACCATCTTTATTCACCGACTTGAAAACCAAGGGCTGAATGGCATAAGTATGATTAGGATTTGCGTTCTCTCTTCTAAAATTTGATGAATCATATAATGTCGTAGAGGCTTGATATTTTCCTCTGGTCGATGTTCCAATTTGAATCACTTCTATGTATGGTTTCAAGGAATTGATCACTAGTTCACTTGCGGAAGCCGAATTTTGAGTTGTCAGAACATAAACTCTGCTTAAATTCAAGCTGTTGATAGGTGAGCCATCACTAAGTTCGTTTGTAAATCTGTAAATGAGTAATTCCGGGTCATTTTCTTCATAATATGCCTGCCAATCACTATTCCATTGATTTGTTGAAAAAATTTCGGTATAAAATTGTCCGGTGATCATACTACCCAAATTAACAGCAGAACTAACGAATCCTCCGGGATTATATCTTAGATCTAAAACAAGATCGGTAATATTTGAACTGGCGAATGTACCAAATGCATTATTTAATTGGCCATCAAAATCTCGATTGAAAAAATTATACATCAGGTATCCTATATTATTCCCGTCAACATTTATTACTTCAGATTTCAAGATAGGATTTTCTGTATAGGCTGCTTTGGTAAGAGTTACACTTTCAGTACCAGGAATTATTTGATCATCCTCAGTTTCAGGTGTTCCATTATTATCATAAGCTCCTAAACCAATTGTATAGGACGTAGAGTTATATATATCCAGATAGTTATTTATAGTTAGCGGTTCGCCATTGATTGAATAGAATATATCTCCTCTTTCTAATCCTTGAGCTTCTGCACTTGTATTGGGCATTATGTATCTAACTATGCCAAAAACATCGGTGTCACTATTGGGAGCGAATAGCAATTCAAAATCCATACCCTCGCTAACAGATGTTCCGCCAAGAAACTGTTCAAATGCAATATAATCATCCAGGATCACACTGTACTTATCAACATTCTGGCGATCATAGATCAAATTTTCAAATAAAGTTTCCGGACTTGAAAACATGTTTAAATAATCTTGAAACTCCAAATCTGAAGAAAAACGTTCATTCGCCAGATCTGGGACATTGTCTTTATACAAATAATATAAATTCATCCCCTGCCAAATAAAACTTTTAATATTGGTATTGGCACTTAGATTGTCATCAAAATCATTGAAGCAACCAATGAATAAGGTTGCTGCACACCCCAATAGAACAATTTTTTTAAGTAATTGCATATTTTTCTTTTTCAATTTCTAGTTTTAAAACTCTAAAATTAATTACATTATTGTAATATAAAAATAAATTGTAACAAATATTCCTATGAGTCGTCGTAATAATGAATAGCGATAAAAAGCTAGGGATTAACCAACCAGTCAATGAATCAGGCAGAGTTTTTAAACATAATAGTGCCATTTAAAGATAAGATATTCCGTTTAGCAAAGCGGTTGTTAATATCTA
>CBDUIO010000273.1:0-2810 GCA_965367355.1 uncultured Flavobacteriaceae bacterium | reverse complement strand
GGAATGATGCCAATAATGCCTTGGTAGGAAATGGCGTGTCTATGGTTACCTTATATTATTTGCGTCGGTTTTTAAATTTCTTTGAAGGATTAATTGCTCAAATCCATGAGGATAATAACGAAATTTCAATTGAATTGGCCACATTCTTTAATAAGGTAGTAGTTACGTTTAAAGAGAACGAGCATTTACTTAAAGGTAAGATCAACGATACACAAAGAAGAACCATCTTGGATGGACTTGGCCTTGCAGGCAGTGAATACAGGAATAATGTATATTTAAATGGTTTCTCAAGTGAAAAGGGCACTATTACTAAAAATGATTTGTTATCATTTCTGGAAATATCTAAGAAATTCCTGGACCATTCAATTGAAGCGAACAAGCGGCAGGATAAGTTGTATCATGCCTATAATCTAATGACAGTAAAAAGTGACTCAGAAATCTCGATTTCCTATTTGCCAGAGATGTTAGAAGGTCAGGTCGCGGTTTTAAGTTCAGGTTTTGTTTCTGGTAAAGACTCCTTAGAGCTTTTAGACGCTTTAAAAAAAAGTGCCTTATTTAGAGAGGATCAATACAGCTATATTTTGTATCCAAATAAGCAACTGTTGAGATTCTTTAAGAAAAACATTATTCCAGAAAAAAGAGTAAAAACATCAGCATTATTTGCGCAGCTGTTAAAGGATAAAAATACTGAAATAATAGAAAAAGATGCCTTAGGGAATTACCATTTTAATGGTAATTTCAATAATGCAAATAGCCTAAAACAAGCACTTTCTCAATTGCATGAAGAAAAATACCAGCAACTTGTCGATCAGGACAAAGCATTATTACTCGATATCTTTGAAGAAGTCTTCGACCATAAATCGTTTACCGGAAGATCCGGTACGTTTTATGGGTATGAAGGATTGGGTTCTATTTATTGGCATATGGTTTCCAAATTATTACTTGCAGTTCAAGAAACTTGCTTAAGGGCCATTAAAGACAAGGAAAGCGATGAGACAATAGGAAAATTATTAGAGCATTATTATGAAATATATGAAGGTATAGGCGTTCATAAATCTCCTGAATTATATGGAGCTTTCCCTACAGATCCATATTCTCATACGCCTGCTGGAAAAGGGGCACAACAACCGGGAATGACAGGTCAGGTAAAAGAAGATATATTATGCAGGTTTGGGGAGTTAGGGGTATTTGTAAATAATGGCGAAATTTTGTTCAACCCTGTGTTGCTTCAAAAAGAAGAATTCCTGAAAGAACCTGAAATATTTACTTATATTGATGTTGAAGGAAATGAAAAATCGATTGAACTTGAGCAAAACACACTTGGCTTTACCTATTGCCAGATACCTGTGATCTATCAATTAGCCTCAAAGGCAAATATTCAAGTTACATTCAAGGATTCCAATAAAATTAATATTGATGGGTTTGCACTTGATAAAGAAACTAGTAAAAAGATCTTTGAGAGAACTGGTGAAGTAGAAAACGTAGTCGTTTTTATTAAAGAAAATAAAATTAAATAATTATGAGAAGAATACTCACTTCAACACTGATTCTGTTGGTTTTCTTATCATTTTACCATTGTAAAAAAATTGAACCTGCAAAACAAGTTATGAAAAAAATATCTGCCCAAGACATTTTAGGAAATCCAGCATATTTAGCAATGTCTTATGGCGGCTACAGACATGCCGATCATGGTATTGAACCATCCATAGATCAACTTAAAGAGGATATGAGACTATTAGCTGCTATGGGTATTAAAATGCTACGCACATATAAAGTACATAAGCCACAAGCTGCTCACCTATTAAAAGCTATTAGTGAATTAAAACAAGAAGATCCAACATTTGAAATGTACGTCATGCTGGGCGCCTGGATCGATTGTAAAAATGCTTGGACAGATCAAGAACCTGATCATAATGAAGAAAGTGAAGCGAATGCTTCTCAAATACTGGTAGCTGCATATTTGGCAAATAAATATCCGGATATTGTGAAAGTAATTGCCGTAGGAAATGAAGCCATGGTGAAATGGGCGGCAACTTATTATGTTCAGCCAAGGGTGATCTTAAAATGGGTTAACCACTTGCAAGGGTTGAAAAAAGAAGGAAAATTACCAGAAGATCTGTGGATTACAAGTTCAGACAATTTTGCATCCTGGGGAGGCGGTGGTGAAGAATATCATGTTGAAGATTTAAACGAATTGATCAAAGCGGTAGATTTTATTTCTATGCACACCTATCCCATGCATGACACACATTACCAACCTGAATTTTGGTTGGAATCAGAAGGACAAGAAGAAAAGACAGATTTAGAAAAAATTGATGCGGCTATGTTAAGAGCTAAAAAATATGCCATGTCTCAATATCAAGCCGTAAAAGATTATATGACAAGTTTAGGAGTCGACAAACCTATTCACATAGGTGAAACAGGTTGGGCGAGTGTGTCAACCGGTTATTATGGTCCCAAAGGATCAAAGGCATGCGACGAATACAAAGAAGCACTTTATTATAAGCACATGCGAGATTGGACAAATGAAGCAGGATTATCTTGTTTTTACTTCGAGGGTTTTGATGAGCCATGGAAAGGTGGAGATAATTCTGGGAATTCTGAAAAGCATTTTGGCCTATTCACCGTAGATGGGAAAGCTAAATATGTTATATGGGATTTAGTGGACAAAGGAGCATTTGAAGGCTTAACCAGAGGTGGTAATGCCATAACTAAAACCTTTAATGGAGATAAAGAAGCTTTAATGGAAACGGTATTGGTGCCGCCTTCCTCTGAATTAGAGACCCAAAATTAATATTAAGGTAATGAAG
>CBDUIO010000272.1:0-2887 GCA_965367355.1 uncultured Flavobacteriaceae bacterium | reverse complement strand
TAGGTAGTTTATATGGCTTTTTAATCGGTTCTTTTGAAGTGCTGGCAGTATTAGTTTTAATTGCTGTTATTGTTTTTTGGATTAGAAGAATGATACTAAGAATTCCTCGTTTCTGGAATAAAGAAATGACCAAATGGCCAAAAAATGATGCCTTGAATATTCTTTACTTTGAAATGGTTTTAATGTCATTATTCCTGGTAATGAATGCTACAGACACAGCATTTCAGAATATGGATTCCGGGAATTTGATCAGCCAGTTCATCGCACCGTGGTTTAGTGGTTTATCTGAAGGTACAATCCATATTATTGAAAGAGCTGCCTGGTGGTTGCATATTGTTGGAATCCTTATTTTCCTTAACTACCTGTATTTTTCAAAGCATTTGCACATTCTATTGGCATTCCCAAATACCTATTTTGGAAGTTTAAAACCATTAGGAGAATTTAATAATCTGGAGTCAGTGACCAATGAAGTCAAGCTAATGATGGATCCTAATGTGGATCCCTTTGCGGCACCTGCCGAAGGTTCTGCCGGTGAAGTTCCTGCAAAATTCGGTGCGAGTGATGTTCAGGATCTTAACTGGGTTCAATTGTTAAATGCCTATACCTGTACAGAATGTGGTCGCTGCACAAGTGAATGTCCAGCTAATCAAACAGGAAAAAAACTGTCTCCTCGCAAGATCATGATGGATACACGAGACAGACTTGAAGAAGTTGGTAAGAATATCGATGCCAATAAAGGAGAATTTAAAGCTGATGGAAAACAATTATTAGATGATTATATAAGCAGAGAAGAACTTTGGGCATGTACATCCTGTAATGCCTGTGTTGAAGCTTGTCCTGTAAGTATAAATCCATTATCAATTATTTTAGATATGCGTCGATATCTGGTCATGGAGCAATCGGCTGCACCATCTGAATTGAATACCATGATGACCAATATTGAGAATAATGGCGCACCTTGGCCTTACAACCAAATGGACCGATTGAATTGGAAAAACGAATAACATATCTTAAAAATAAAAGGATATGAATTCAAAAAATCAAAATAAATAATGAGCGAATCACTTAAAGTTCCAACAATGGCAGAATTTATGGCTCAAGGCAAACAGCCCGAAGTATTATTTTGGGTAGGATGTGCCGGTAGTTTTGATGATAGAGCTAAAAAGATCACAAAAGCGTTTGTCAAGTTACTTAACAAGGCCAATGTTGAATTTGCAGTTTTAGGGACGGAAGAAAGTTGTACAGGCGATCCTGCGAAGCGTGCTGGAAATGAATTCTTATTCCAAATGCAGGCTGTTACCAACATTGAAGTGCTAAATGCTTATGAAATTAAAAAAATAGTTACGGCTTGTCCGCATTGTTTCAATACACTTAAAAACGAATATCCCGGACTTGGCGGGAATTATGAAGTAGTGCATCACACCCAGTTTTTAAAAAGCCTATTAGATGAAGGTCGATTAACAGTAGAAGGAGGGCAGTTCAAAGGAAAACGAATTACATTTCACGATCCATGCTATTTAGGAAGAGCGAATAATGTTTATGAAGCTCCCAGAGATTTAATTAAAAAGTTAGAAGCCGAATTGATCGAAATGAAGAATTGCAGAAAGGATGGATTATGCTGTGGAGCAGGAGGCGCTCAAATGTTCAAGGATGCTGAAAAAGGCGATAAAGAAGTGAATGTAGAACGCACGGAGCAGGCTTTAGAGGTAAAACCTGAAATAATAGCTGCTGGTTGTCCGTTTTGCAATACCATGATGACAGATGGAATTAAGGCAAAAGAGAAAGAAGATTCTGTAAAAGTTTTGGATATTGCCGAGCTTATTGCAAATGCACAGGATTTATAAAGGAAATCATTCCACACTTCTGTACTGAGCTTAATCAAAGTATGAAGTGGAATAATATTAGAAAGAAAAATGATAGTAGAATTTAACACATTACCGGAAACGTCAAGAGTTTGGATCTATCAGGCCAATCGCTCATTTACCGATAGTGAATTAAGTGAAATAAAGACCAGATTAATCGAGTTTTTGGGTAATTGGTCAACACATGGTAAAGATCTGGAAACCAGTTTCGA
Source organism: uncultured Flavobacteriaceae bacterium (assembly GCA_965367355.1). Taxonomy (GTDB): domain Bacteria; phylum Bacteroidota; class Bacteroidia; order Flavobacteriales; family Flavobacteriaceae; genus Site-B1. The sequence goes on along the minus strand of CBDUIO010000272.1, from coordinate 813 downwards.
AATTAAATACAAACGGTTTATAGTGATTGCTTTAAACCAGGAATTGAATTCTGCAAGTGGCTGTTCTATAGATGATTCCGTTGGTTTTATTCAACAATTAGAGAAAGACTATAATGTCGATCTGTTGGACAAAATGAATGTCTCTTATAAGCAGGGTGAATACATAGCTTACAAACCATTAACTGATTTCAGAAAAATGGCTAAAGAAAAAGCGGTTTCCAAAAACACCATTGTTTTCAACAATCTGGTTAACAATATAGCAGAATACAAAGAAAACTGGGAAGTTCCTGCAAGCGAGAGCTGGCATAGCCGTTTTTTAAACTAATTCCAAAAAACTTTCATATATCATTTAGAATACTGAATTTTGGGGCTTTAAAAATTTGAGCACAAGTATATGGCTAACGATATCATCTTATTAAATATTTCAGGACAGGATAAACCTGGGTTAACTTCAGGATTAACCTCCGTTCTAGCTCAATATGGCGCAAAAGTATTGGATATTGGTCAGGCAAACATTCATGATACACTTTCCTTGGGAATATTATTTCAGATCCAGAAAGGAGAAAAGTCGGCAGCAGTTTTAAAAGATCTTCTTTTTAAATCTTATGAACTTGGTATAAAAGCTAAATTCACACCAATTACGCTTGAAAACTATGAAAAATGGGTGGGTCTGCAGGGAAAAGACAGGTATATTGTTACTATTTTGGGAGAGAATCTTTCGGCAGAACAGATTTCGAAAGTCACTAAGGTTATTTCTGAAAAGAATTTGAATATAGATGCCATAAAAAGGCTCACAGGTCGGTTATCTTTGAT
>CBDUIO010000271.1:0-2937 GCA_965367355.1 uncultured Flavobacteriaceae bacterium | reverse complement strand
ATCAATAATTCTGCATTATCCGGTGACAGGAATAAATTAGAGATTGCTGTATATAGCGATGATAAATTAATAGAAACGACGACGGCCAACTTTTTAGGTCCTAGGAGTTATAAATAAAAGTATGATATGAAGATTAACTGGGGAACAGGAATTGTAATTGCATTTGCCGCATTCATAGCATTTATTATGTATTTCGTTATTAACATGAGCACAAATAAAAAATATGATCATGATCTTGTGACTGAAGATTATTACCAGGAAGAACTACTTCATCAACAGGAAATAGATAAGGAAATCAATTCCAAATCCATGAGCCAAAAAGTTACCTGGATTAAAACTAATGACGGAATAGTAATCCGGTTTCCGGAAGATCTGGATTTCTCTCAAATACAAGGAAAAGTGTTCCTATATCGACCATCTAATAAAAAATTAGATTCTGAAATTGTTATTTCTCTATCTAATCATGAGATGCTCATACCAAAAACTCAATTATTAGATGGCCGATGGAACCTTAAAATTGACTGGGAATATCAGGGTAAAGCCTACATGTTAAAAGAACAATTAGTTTATTGAAAAATGCTGTTATCTGCACTGGTATTAGGTCTGTTAGGTAGTTTTCACTGCGTTGGAATGTGCGGACCTATTGCTTTTATGTTACCTGTTGACCAACAAAATTCCTTTAAAAAAGTCATCCAGATAGCGCTATACCATCTTGGTAGATTAATTACATATAGTTTAATTGGTCTAGTTTTCGGCCTTGTTGGAAAAGGACTTTATATTTTTGGAATACAACAACAACTATCAATAGCTATTGGTATCATTATGATTGTTGCGGTACTAATTCCTTATCAAACATTCAATAAATATAATTTTTCCAAACCTATCTTCCGATTTATATCGAAAATAAAATCAGCATTGGGACAAGAACTAAAGAAAAAGTCACCTGACACCTTCTTAACCATTGGTTTTCTTAACGGATTTCTTCCTTGTGGATTAGTTTATATGGCCTTGTTTGCGGCAATTGCGTCAGGAAGTGCACTTAAAGGAAGTTTGTACATGTTCATTTTTGGCTTAGGCACCATTCCTTTAATGACTACAGCCATTTATTTTAGCAGGTTTTTAAGTGGTGTAGTTAGAAACAAAATTCAAAAAGCTATTCCTGTGTTTGTTGTGATAATTGGTTTACTATTTGTCTTACGAGGACTAGGTTTGGGTATTCCATATATTTCTCCAACGCCTGTGTCCGATATGGCATCAAGCCAAATGGAATGTGTTGACCCCAAATAAAAAAAGAGAGCCGTTCTAAAGAACAATTCTCTTTTATCAATCAATCAAATTATTAATAAACTATTATATCTTAAATGTTATTACCGGTAGTGTGGAATGATTTGCCACATCCTCACCTACACTTCCTGTAAAGAAATGAGCAATTCCGGTTCGCCCATGTGTTGGAATTGCAATAACATCTGCCCCTACTCTGTTAGAAAAATTTATAATACCCCTTTCTACACTATAATCGGCTTGATGGTGCACATTTTTCATATTATCAAGATTACCATCTGCTTTCATTAAAAAGTCGGCCACTCGTGAATCAATTTCGGTTGTACTTCTAAAGTTTTCATTCGGTAAATTCACATATAATAAATTTATATTAGAATCAAATGCCTTAAACAATTTTGTTGCATTTAAATATGGTCGAATATTTTCGTATTTGAAGTCACAAGCAAAAACCACTTCTTCTAACTTTAAATCCGATATTTTGTTCTTTACCACAAATACCGGAATATCAGAATTTCTAACAACCTTCTCAGTATTAGAACCAATAAAGATATCTCTGGACCCACTCGTACCATGTGAACCCATTACAACTAAACTTGCATCGTGTTCCATTGCAACATCATTTACTTCGCTAAAGACCTTAAAATGTTTAACAATTGGAGTGATTTTTAGACCTTCCAAATAATCCTTTCGTAAAAACTCCTCAAACTTGGCTTCTGCTATTTTCAATAAAAATATGGCTGTTGTTTGATGTTGACTACTCGATTTCGTTAGCAAACCAGAAGCCAGTTCCAGCATGTGTAATACAAGTAACTCTGAATTTGTCTTTTTTGCTATTTCTGCCGCAACTTCTAAAGCATACTCTGAATGTTGTGAAAAATCAACAGGTACAATAATTTTTTCCATTTGTTGGTTTTAAGTTATAATAAGATGCGCTTACCTAAATTAATATAATCTAGTAGAGTTCTTAATATCAAATTTACTTAAATTTTAATTTTAACCACATGATTTATGTCATCAGGTATTAGAAGCGAACTGTTGTTTAGGATTAATTTCTAATTGAAAAAGATTTAATAGAAAATTATTAGTAAATTCGAAGTTATAATTCTATTTAAAATTTAATACTTATACTATGATGAAAAGATCAATATTAATCGTCGCTCTCTCCACTGTTTTTATAATTGGATGTAAAAATGAAAAAAAAGAAGAAGATAAAAAAGTAGAGGAAACAGTATCGGTTGAAGTGAAAAAGATCAAATTGAATTTGGAACCGAAGAGTAATTCTAATGTTTCAGGAAATGTGGTCTTTACTGATGAAAATGGCAGTGTTACAATGACAGCGATAATTAGCGGCCTTACTCCGGGGTCACATGCAATACATTTGCATGAAAAGGCCGATTGCTCTGCAGACGACGCTACCTCAACCGGTGGACACTGGAATCCAACATCAGAACCACATGGAAAATGGGGATCACCGGAAGGGTATCATAAAGGAGACATTGGCAATTTTGAAGCTGATGAAAATGGGAATGGTACTATTACGTTTTCTACGGACCAATGGTGTATAGGTTGTGGCGACCCAAATAAAGATATTGTTGGTAAGGCTGTAATAGTCCATGAAGGTACAGATGATTTTGTTACACAACCAACAGGTGCTGC
>CBDUIO010000270.1:0-2964 GCA_965367355.1 uncultured Flavobacteriaceae bacterium | reverse complement strand
CCAACAAACAGTGCATTTTTAAATCCTAAAAAGAACATTAAAACAGTTACCACCAGAATAACACCAAATATGATGTTGTTCACCAAATCATCTACCATTGTTACGGTAACATTAGATTGGTCATTTGAGATGGACACTTTTAAGTCTTGCGGGAAATAATTTGATACTGCTTCATCAACAATCTCTCTAACCTGGGTTGTTGCATCTATCATATTCATTCCGGCTCGTTTTTTTACATCGAGCATCACAACTCTGTTCCCAAAATCACGAGCATACGTGGTTCTGTCTTTTTCCTTGAATGAAATAGTGGCGACATCCTTTAAATAAATTGGGTTATCATTTTCAGTTTTTACCACAAAGTTTTCCAATTCTTTTGGGTCTTCAATTTCACCCAAAACACGAATGGTTCTGCGCTGTCCGCTTGTAATCAGGTTGCCCGCAGACATGGTCATGTTGCCACTTTGAATGGCGCCAGTTATGTCATCGAAACTCACTTGAGCAGCCATCATTTTATAAATGTCTACAGCAACTTCAACTTCTTTTTCCTGAGCACCACGAATATCTACCTGTTTAATTTCAATAAGGTTTTCAATTTGATCTTCGAGATATTCGCCATATTCCTTGAGCTTATCAACCGGATAATCACCAGAAATATTAATATTTAGAATTGGCATTTCTTCGGAGAAATTCAACTCAAATACATTAGGTTCTACTTTTGCTCCATTAAAGGTAGGCCAATCTTCGGATGAGGTTTCGGTATCAATCTCATCTTTTACTTTTTGTTTGGCGTCTGAAACATCAATATCCTCATCAAATTCAACAATCACCATTGAGAAGTCTTCTTGCGAGGTAGATGTGATTTCCACCACATTACTAACGGTTTTAAGTTTGTCCTCTAAAGGGTCTGTAATCAGTTTTTCAATGTCTTCTGCAGTGTTTCCAGGGTACATTGAACTCACATATATCTTGGTTTCGTTTACTTCAGGAAAATTCTCTCTAGGCATACTGAAAAATGCACCAATTCCAAGAAAAAGCAATACGACAATCAATACGTAGATTGTAGTTTTGTTTTCTATAGCCCAAGAGGATAATCGAAACTCTTTGTTGACTATTTTATGCTGTTTATCTGTCATTTTTAATTCTGCTTAAGAGTTTATTATTTCCACTGTTTGACCATTTTTAACGGTTCGGGCGCCTTCTCCAATAACCTCGTTTCCTTGTTCTAAACCACTTAAAACTTCAATGACATCACCTTGGGTTCTTCCTGTTTTTATGATCACTCTTTCTGCAACGCCAATATTATCCTTACGATCCCTAATAACATAAATGTATTGCTCTCCATTTGCATTTTCTGAAATAATACTCTGAGGTATCAATAAGGCTTTTGGATTGGAATAATCATTTATTTTCAGCTTAGCAGTTAAATTAGGTTTAATAGCTCCGTCTTTATTAGGTACCGGAATTTCAATTTTAAAAGTTCTGTTTGCCGGATTTATAAAATTGCCAACCTGTCTAATTTTTGTATTTATAGTTTTATCTAATACAGGTAATTCAACTATGACATCTTTGTTCTTTGTGATACTGGTAATATGGCTTTCAGGCACATTAGTTTCTATGTACATATCATTAAGGTTGACCAACAACATGAGTGGTGTTTGTCCTGCAGAAACTACATTTCCTTTTTCGGTAATGATATCATCTATACTGCCGGAGAATGGAGCTCTGACAATTGTTTTTGCTATTTGCTCCTTTAATTGATCAACAGCTCTCATTTGAGCTTCTGCATTTGATTTTGCCTGTAAATATTGGATTTCACTTCCAATTTTTAGATTCCAAAGTCTTTCCTGTCTTTCAAAGGTGGTTTTGGCAAGTTCAGCCTGAATTTCAAGCTGAGCTAATTGCTGGCCCAAACCTCCATCATCAATTTTTGCAAGTATTTGGCCTTTATTAACACGCTGGCCTTCTTTTACATAAATATTTGAAAGAATACCATTGAATTCCGGAGTAATTGTTAAAAGGTTTTTTGTGTCCACATTACCTTGCAATTCTATATAATGATCAAAGACTTGTTCTTTTGCCTTGAATGCTGTAATTAAGGGTACTTTTTTTAGTGAATCTAATTTTGAAATTTCTTCATCCAGCAATTTTAATTGTGATGCATATTCAATTTGCATATTGGTGATCTCATCCTTCTTTGCCCTAATCTCATTTAAATCTTGGGAAGCGATGATATCTTCAACAGATTTTTGTTTTTTATCGCCTCCACAGGATGCTAAAAAGAGTGTTGTTATGAATAGTAAAATTATCTTTTTCATTGGTTTGTTAATTTTATCAGTTGATTTGTTTAAAGGTTTATGAGCTGAGGCGCTTGTTAGTTTCGTTTGATTTATTTTCATTTCCGATTGATTTTTTTATTAACTCCTAAACTTTATTAAGTGCAGTTTCAAGTTCTGCTTTTTTGTTTATTACGTCCAGCATAGCCTGCAGAAATTCCTGCTGAGCCGAATATAATTGTGTTTGCGCCTGTCTTAACTCAAAACTGGAAGCAATACCTTCAAAGAATTTAGTTTGGTTCTTTTGTTCTATTCTTTCAGCAAGGTTTAGGTTTCTTTTTTTATTCTCATAATCCTCAATGGCAAATTGATAATCACTTTTAGCCGAAGCTATTTGAAGTTTAATTTGTTGTTCAACCTCGGTGAGATCATCTTCTGCTTTATCTAAATTTATTCTGGCTCGTTGAGTTGCAGCACTTCTTCCGAAAGAACTAAAAACAGGAATATTCATACTAACACCCAATAAAGAGGCTCCAAACCATTTTTGTGAATTATTAGTGAATGTGAACTTTTCACTATTACCTGTATAGCTTCCATTTACAAAAGCATTTAATGTTGGCAATGCTTTACTTTTTTCCAGTTTTAACAATAGTTCTTTGGATGTTTTATCATTGAATGCAATTCTGTAATC
>CBDUIO010000269.1:0-2987 GCA_965367355.1 uncultured Flavobacteriaceae bacterium | reverse complement strand
AAAAAAAGATATATCGGCCGAGATCGAAAAAAGTGATGCCAAAGTGGTACTCACTATTGGAGCCGGCGATATAGGAGAAGAAATAAAATTAATAAAACACAATTTGAGCCTTGCGAGTTAATTGGAACATATTAAAAATGGGTCTGCTGTTTATATTGGTAGTAATGCTTTATGCTTTTACTTCAAATAAAAATTCAAGACGGAAAGTGGAATCGATCAGGATCGAATTTATAGATTATAAATATCCGTTTTTGACCGAAGAAAATGTTAGTAAATTGTTAATACAAAAAAACAACAAACTTACGGGAGAGCCTAAAGATATTTTAGATTTGAATGAGTTAGAAATGGCCCTGAATGATAATCCAATAATCAAAAATGCTGAAGTGTATATGTCTGTAAATGGGGAGCTTACAGCAAAAATTGAACAAAAAAATCCTATTGCAAGAGTGAACACAAATGCATCCTACTACATTGACGAAAGCGGTTCTTATATGCCTTTGTCGTCTAATTATTCGGCACGGGTGCCACTTGTAACCGGTCAAATTGAAAAAAACAATTTAAAATATGTTTTCAAAGTGGCCAAAAAAGTATATGAAGATGATATTTTAAATAAGCATGTTGTAGAGATCCATCAAAATGCCGATAACACGATTTCTTTAAAGTTAAGACAAAATAGTTTTAAAGTAGATCTGGGAGAGATTAACAATTTGGACAGGAAATTTGGTAATCTAAAAGCATTCTATCAAAAAGCATTAAGGGATAATACATTGAACAGTTATAGCATTGTTAATTTACAATTTGATAATCAGGTTGTATGTACCAAAAAGTAAACTATGGAAAATAATATTGCGGCAGGATTAGACATAGGGACAACCAAAATTGCGGCTATGATTGGTCGTAAGAACGAATATGGAAAATTAGAAATACTGGGAATTGGTAAATCTAAAAGTCTGGGAGTTCATCGAGGCGTTGTGAATAACATCACTCAAACAATTCAGTCTATTCAACAGGCTGTTCAGGAGGCGGAAGCAGCTGCGGGAATGAAAATAGAAGAGGTAACTGTTGGCATTGCCGGTCAGCATATAAGAAGCCTGCAACATAGTGACTACATTACCAGAGCGAATTCTGAGGTTGTCATTGATGAAGATGATATAGAAAGACTGATCAATCAGGTTCATAAGCTGGTCATGCTGCCGGGAGAGGAGATAATCCATGTCCTGCCACAGGAATTCAAAGTAGATGGACAGGCAGAGATAAAGGAACCAATCGGGATGTATGGAGGCAGGCTGGAAGCCAATTTCCATGTGGTTGTAGGGCAGGTTTCGTCTATAAGAAATATAGGAAGATGTATTAAAAGTGCGGGATTACAGCTTGAAGGGATCACTCTGGAACCCTTGGCATCTGCCAATGCAGTATTAAGTCAGGAAGAGAAGGAGGCTGGAGTAGCCCTTATCGATATAGGTGGTGGTACCACAGATCTTGCAGTTTTTAAGGATGGTATCATCCGTCATACGGCGGTTATTCCATTCGGAGGGAACGTCATTACCGAAGATATCAAGGAAGGCTGTTCCATTATCGAGAAGCAGGCAGAATTATTAAAGATCAAATTTGGTTCAGCATGGCCGGGTGAAAATAAAGACAATGAAATAGTCTCAATTCCCGGTTTAAGAGGACGGGAACCTAAGGAGATCACTCTAAAAAATCTGTCCAAGATAATCCATGCACGCGTGGTGGAGATCATTGAGCAAGTGTATGTCGAGATCAAGAATTACGGGCATGAAGAGCAAAAGAAGAAACTAATTGCAGGTATTGTATTAACAGGTGGAGGCGCGCAGTTAAAGCACTTAAAACAACTGGTAGAATATATTACTGGAATGGATACCAGAATAGGTTATCCCAACGAACATCTGGCTGGAAATAGTGACGATGAAGTGACCAGCCCGTTATTTGCTACTGCAGTAGGATTGGTCATGGATGGGGTAAAACGCCATGAACGAAGGAAAGCAGAAATTGCCTTTGAAGAAGCCGCAGAGGATGATGATGATACTTCAGAAATGAGTTCTGAAGAACCTAAAAAAGAAAGACGGACATTCCTGGATAAGCTAACAGAGCGTGTCAAGGATTTTTTAGATAACGCAGAGTGAGATTTAAACTGAAGAATAATTTTAAAAATATAATTAATTAACCCAAAATAGCATTTATGAGCAGCAACAAAGAATTCTCAAACATAGCATTCGATTTGCCAAAGAACCAATCTAATGTCATTAAGGTGATTGGTGTAGGAGGCGGAGGAAGCAATGCAATAAATCACATGTTTCAACAAGGAATCAAAGGTGTAGATTTTGTGATCTGCAATACCGATTCACAAGCCCTCGAAAACAGTGGTGTTCCCAATAAGATCCAGTTAGGTGTGAATCTTACGGAAGGCCTTGGAGCAGGAGCAAACCCTAATATAGGTGAGCAGGCCGCAGTTGAAAGTTATGATGAACTTAAAAACATGTTAGAAACCAACACTAAAATGTTGTTTATTACGGCTGGAATGGGTGGTGGAACCGGTACCGGAGCTGCACCTATTATTGCAAAAATGGCAAAGGAAGCCGATATATTGACTGTTGGCATTGTGACCATGCCGTTCCAGTTTGAAGGCAAGTTACGTAATGAACAGGCACAAAAAGGGATTGAAAAACTACGTAATGTGGTTGACTCATTGATCGTAATAAATAATAACAAATTAAGAGAAGTTTATGGTAATCTTGGGTTTAAAGCAGGATTCTCTAAAGCCGATGAAGTGCTGTCTACTGCTGCTCGTGGTATAGCCGAAGTAATTACTCACCATTATACTCAAAACATCGACCTTCGGGATGCCAAAACCGTATTAAGTAATAGTGGAACTGCTATAATGGGTTCAGCGTCTGCAACAGGTCAGAACAGGGCGCATGAGGCTATTCTAAAAGCTTTGGATTCTCCATTATTAAATGACAATAAAA
>CBDUIO010000268.1:0-2990 GCA_965367355.1 uncultured Flavobacteriaceae bacterium | reverse complement strand
GGAAGTCTATAAAATAGCTTAAAAACCAAATTTTGAGATGGACCTCCCTTTGAAAAGTGGGCAAAATTTCGTAAATTGAAAGGTTAACTTTTATTAGAATTCTTATGTTTTTAAACAATACAAACTGTGATGTATATATCGGTACCGGAGCAGGTAAAAAATTGATGGAAGACATTGAAAATGCCAGATGTTCCGTAAAAATCCTTTCCCCCTTTCTATCTCCTTTTCTCGTCAGGAAATTGATAGACCTTCACTATAAGGGCATCCATGTTCAACTAATCACAACAGATACCATAGAGGACTTTTATGGGGACCGGAAACGCAATATTCATGAGCTCATTCATCAACATATTCACATAGACCGAGAAGCTGAAGCTCTTAGAAACCGGTGGAAAAAAATAAAACAAGTGGTGAACTGGTCAATGATTTTGTTTATAGGCTTATTAGGCTGGTTTGCCCTTGAATTTAAGGATCTTCGAACTGTTGGACTTCTCATTCCTATTGCTCTCTTATTTTTGACAGGACAATTCTTAAAATCCAAAATTAATGGGAAACGTGTGTTTTCATATACGTATGAACAGCTATTTCCTTTTAAGGTTGTGGTGGCTCCCGATAAAGCCGGATTTAATGATCTATATCTGCATGGGAAGGTCTATCTCATCGATGATAAAATTGCCTATCTGGGTTCCCTGAATTTTACAGCTAGTGGTACAAAAAGCAATTATGAAACCCGCATACGCTTGAGCGACAAAGCATCCGTGCAAAAGATCGTTGATGAATTTGATCGCCTGTTATCTGACGAAAAGCTTTCTGAGGTTTGTATCCAGTCCTGGGGAAATTTGCTATATCAAGAGCCTATTAATTAAACAATTATTCCAGTCCTTACTAATCAGCATTTTTAAGGAATAATTTTATTTATAATTTTAAAAACAACCTGTGGCAATTCAACGATCAATACTAAGAATGCCTTCCAATGATTGGTTTTAATTCTTTTGCAAGTTTCAATTCAAATATACCCATTAAGTTTTCCGTACCTTTCTCAAATTCATAAGCATGTAACCTAAGACTTAAATCAATATTATCGGCCCAATGAAATAATTGAAGCCCTTGCGTTCTCGGCTCATTATAATAACCCAAATGTTGAATAACTCTACTCCAAAAGTAATTTTTCACTTTTCCTACATATAAGCATTTGGAATCTATATCATAGCTTTTTCGTAATGCCGGAACTGCCTTTTCCTTTTTATTTTTATAGGTGCGGATTACATTAACAATTTCAGAGTTTTTATTATCAGAAAGTATTTCAAACCAATAAATAACCGGACCTTTTAACGATCGTAATTTCTTTTCACAAGCTACATGTACTTCAGAATCTCTAATTTTATCGAGATCATACTTTTTAAAAAATGAAGAATTAAAATCAAATATTCTATATTCTTTTGCTCCTACTTTCATGACATTGCTCAAATGAACAATAAGTTCTTCCGAATAAGATTTCAATAATTCATCCATCGATTATTTAGTCTTTTTTTTGGATAATTTTTTTAATTTATTAAAATAGGCATGCCATAATTCAGGTTTGTCTTCTTTAAAATTACCGGGATTAGTTCCATCATTATAAAACCATACCTTAATAATTTCATTATCATCATTTAATTCCACAGAAGTTGGGTCATCCGCCAAATCCATTAAAAATTTATCGGTAAGCTTTCCATAATTGGTATAAATTCTTTCGGTTTTACCAAGTTTACTATTGTTTCCCAACGGCAAGTACTCCCTATTAAAAGCCATCCAATTACCATGTTCGTCTCTTTCTATTCCGTAGGGAAGGTTTATTTTAAAAAAATTGGTTAGTGACATAATGATTTTGATTTTTTAATTTAATTTTCAACAATATTTTTAACTCCAGGCCTGGCTAAAACTTTCATTAAGGGAATACTTTGAATATATCACTTCGTTTTAAAAATCTGGCGAGCATGATTGTACCGTCTTCAAAGTAGAATCCCAACCTGTAATCTCCAATTCTTATCCGGTATGCCGTTGGGTGCCCGGATAACTTTTTTAAAGATCTTAACTCCTCTAATTTGGAAGCTTCTTTCATATCTTTGATCACTGACAAGATTTTATCTTTTAATTTTGGATCCTTAACTTTTTTTACATCCTTCATTACAGATCTCAGATAAATTACTTTCATTCTTCGAGTGCTTTAAGAAACTCTTTTTCGCTAACAATATCTTTTTTGTCCGCTTGTTGCATTAATAATAATAAACCTAGATCCTCTTTTTCCTCTTTGGTCATATTATCCAATTGCTCCTTTTCTTTTTGATCTACAAACCATATAATGGCTTTTTCCATTAATGCTTTTACACTTAAATCTTCAAAGGCAGACAAAACTTTAAGTTTTGTCAAAATAGTTTCATTGACTTCAATAATTTTTTTCATCCTGTTCCGATTGTTTAAATTTAACTTCCCGATACAAATATATAATATATATATAATATATACAAATGTTATTATATATAAATGGTATAATAAATATTTCTTAAAGTCAAATATCTAAACATCAAAATTAATTTATGCTATTTATCAACCGCCCGGACATCTTCAATCTTAAATTCCGTTCTCCGGATAATTCATCCAGCTCTACCCTGATTTTTTTATGATTATCTATAGTGAATTTAGAAAAAACGAGCATAAACTCACATTGCGTATTTCCCTTTATTGTTTCCGGAACTTGATATTCATAAAGGGGTTTTATCAATATTTTTTGAAATGATTTGCTTTTTGTACCCCTACCGGTCGTAAAAAAGAATCTAAGAAAACTTACATCATAGTCAATAGACGACTTGTTTTTGATCTCTAATAAAAAATACAAAGCATCATTCCTGTATGCAATATCTTTCACTGATAACGTTATCTTATACCTGCTATGAGTTTTTTTGAGGGCTCTGTTGGAAGATTTCATTACATGAGCACTACCGCTTTTATAT
>CBDUIO010000267.1:0-3003 GCA_965367355.1 uncultured Flavobacteriaceae bacterium | reverse complement strand
TAGCCAGGGATGCTAAGGTTAGATTTAATGATCTGCAGTATTTCAGTTATGCTAAAATGCTTGAGTCTAATGATTTTATAAAAGTTGATACCATTTCTGTTGCCAATGTTAAATGGAATCCTTCGTTAAATGATAGTTTAGTAATGGTGAAAGAAAAACAGTTAAGTGATTGGTTGAAACAAGAGTTAAAGATCAATAATATTATTATTAAGCATAACTGATTACTGGTCTTCTTCAATATATAATTTTCTTACTTTTTTGAAAAGTTCTGAGGAGTAAACAAAATTGGTGATAGCTTCATTATCAGTTTTGAAAATGGTTTCGTTAGTGCCTTCCCATTCTTTGTGACCATTTCTCAAGAACACTATTTTTTCACCAATTTCCATTACTGAGTTCATGTCATGGGAGTTTATAACTGTGGTAATATTGTATTCATCAGTAATTTCCTGAATTAGGTTATCTATAACAATGGCGGTATTAGGATCCAATCCGGAGTTAGGTTCATCACAAAATAAATATTTAGGATTATTTACAATAGCTCTTGCAATGGCTACCCGTTTTTTCATACCTCCTGAAGCTTCACTGGGATATTTTTTATGTGCATCATGCAAGTGAACCCTATCCAATACAAAGTCAACCCTTTCCTGCATTTCATGTTTTGATTGTTTGGTAAACATTTGAAGTGGGAACATCACATTTTCTTCAATAGTCATAGAATCAAACAAGGCACTTCCCTGAAAGACCATTCCCATTTCTGCTCTCAAATTTCTCCGTTCATCTGCTGTCAGGTTGGAGTATAATCTGTCGTTGTAAAAAATTTTTCCTTCATCGGGTCTTAATAACCCTAAAAGGCATTTCATGAACACTGTTTTTCCAGATCCACTTTGTCCAATGATCAAATTTGTTTTTCCTGGTTCAAAAGTTGTTGAAATTCCTTTTAAAACATGAGCATCGCCAAAAGACTTGTGTAAATTTTCAACTACTATCATTAGCTTAGTAACATTGAAGTTAATATATAATTTAGAAGTATGATCATGACACTGGTCCAGACGAATGAAGTTGTACTGGCTTTCCCTACTTCTAAAGCTCCACCAGTCATATAATATCCATGGTAAGAAGGTATGGTAGCTAAAAGAATTGCAAAAACAATAGTCTTAATAAAGGCATAAGTAACATGAAACGGATCGAAGTCCATTTGTACTCCGGTAATGTAATCGTCCATAGTCGTAAATCCGCCATAAACACAAGCAGCCAACCCACCTAAAACACCTAAAAACATGGCTATTGAAATTACAAAAGGATAAAACAATAGTGCAATGAATTTTGGAAATACCAGATAGTTAATAGCATTTATTCCCATAACTTCTAAGGCATCAATTTGTTCGGTTACTCTCATGGTTCCAATACTGGATGTAATAAATGATCCGACTTTACCTGCCATTATTATTGAAATAAAAGTAGGCGCAAATTCTAAGATTATTGATTGTCTGGTAGCAAAACCAACCAAAGTTTTAGGGATTAAGGGATTGTCAATGTTTAACGCGGTTTGAATTGTGACAACGCCTCCAACAAAAAACGAAATAAACGCAACAATACCTAATGAACCAATTATTAGGTCGTCAATTTCTTTAAAAATTAAACCACGCATAAAAGACCATTTTGTTGGTTTTCTAAAGATTTCTACCAACATGATAAAATAAACTCCAATATTGTGAAGGTACTTCATAAAGAATTTTTACATCTGCTAAAGTAAAAAATAACACTAGATAATTAACTATAATTTGAATAAAGCAAAAGTAAATTATACTATTTTTGCTTGACTTTTAAATTAAAAAATGAAAAATTTAGTATTCTACATCCTGGCAATTTTGATATTTGTTAATTGCAAGGCCCAAGACAATGCTGTTGAAAACAGTGCAATGAATGAAACGATCGTTAATCAAGGAAAACCAAAATTAGTGGTCGGAATTGTGATCGACCAAATGCGATATGACTATTTAACTCGTTTTGATTCCAAATATGGTGAAGGCGGATTTAAAAGACTTATAAAGGAAGGGTTTAATTGCAAGAACAATCATTTCAACTATATTCCAACAAAAACAGGCCCTGGACATGCATCAATCTTTACCGGAACTACTCCAAAGTATCATGGTATTATTGGAAATGATTGGCTTGATAAGGAGACAGGCCGAGATGTAAATTGTGTTACAGATGGCTCTGTTCAACCAATAGGCACTGTAAACAGTGATGGTAAGATGTCACCACATAGATTATTGACAACAACGTTTCCTGATGAAAATAGACTGCATACTCAAATGAAAGGGAAAACGATTGGAATTTCTATTAAGCATAGAGCAGCCATATTATCTGCTGGTCATACTGCGAATGCAGCTTATTGGTTTGATTATGAGAATAACGGAAGTGGAAATTGGATAACAAGTTCATTCTACATTGATGAACTGCCAAAATGGGTTAAAGATTTCAACGCATCTGATATCACAGAATCCTATTTCAAAGTTTGGAATACATTATATGATATTAATTCTTATGTGGAAAGTAATTCAGATATGAATCCATTTGAAGGCGGATTCAATGGGAAGAGTACACCTACATTTCCATATGACTTGGAATCACTTAAAAAACAAAATGGCAATTACCAAATTATAACGGAAACTCCTTTTGGAAATAGTTTAACTACCGATTTTGCTGTGGCGGCAATAGATGGCGAGGACTTAGGGCAGGATGATATAACAGATGTGTTAACATTAAGTTATTCATCAACAGATAAAGTAGGACATAATTTTGGGGTAAATGCTAAAGAAATAGAAGACACCTATATTCGCTTAGATAAGGATTTGGAGCGTTTATTAAATGTGTTAGATGAGAAAGTAGGCTCCAATGAGTATACAGTTTTCTTGACAGCTGATCATGGTGCTCCTGAGGTGCCTAATTATCTAATATCCAAGAAAATTCCGGCAGGTCTTTTTGATTTACAAAAAATGC
>CBDUIO010000266.1:0-3018 GCA_965367355.1 uncultured Flavobacteriaceae bacterium | reverse complement strand
GCAGGTATCGTATTAACAATAGGTATGTCGGTTGATGCAAATGTGTTGATATTTGAAAGAATCAGAGAAGAACTGTATAAAGGAAAGGATCAAAAAACTGCTATTAAGGACGGGTTTGCAAATGCTTTATCTTCAATTTTAGATGCTAACATCACTACCGGATTAACAGCATTGATCCTGTTTATTTTTGGTACAGGACCCATTAAAGGTTTTGCAACAACATTATTAATAGGTATTCTAACCTCGTTGTTTACTGCAATATTCATTACAAGATTGATAGTGGATTGGTATGTTGGTAAAGGCAATAAATTAGAATTCTCAACTGGGATAACAAAAAACCTTTTCAGAAATGTTAATATTGAATTTCTTAAAAAGAGAAAGATATCTTACATAGTATCCGGAATATTAATTTTAGTAAGCTTAGGTTCTTTATTTACAAATGGACTTGACCAAGGTGTCGATTTTGTTGGAGGTAGGACTTACCAGGTAAGATTCGCGCAAGATGTTAGTGCAACAGAGGTAACTAAAACACTTGTTGATGCATTTGGAAGTGCAGATGCCAAAATTTTTGGAGACGCTAATCAGTTAAAGATCACAACCAAATATAAGGTTAACGAAACGAGTGCGGAAGTGGATGAAGAAATCAGAAATTCTTTATATGTAGCACTGCAACAATATTTGCCAAATGGCTATAGCTATGAGGATTTTATAAGTGAACCGGAAGATAAGCAAATTGGTTTAATGAAGGATTACAAAGTAAGTCCAACGATTGCCGATGATATTAAAAAAGCATCGTTCTGGGCTATTCTGGGATCGTTAATTGTGGTATTCCTCTATATTTTATTCCGATTTAAAAGATGGCAGTATTCCCTTGGTGCAGTTCTAGCCGTTTTTCATGATGTTATGATTGTTCTTGGGGTGTTCTCTTTGACTTATGCATTTATGCCATTCAACATGGAAATAGATCAGGCATTTATTGCGGCAATACTTACAGTTATTGGTTACTCATTAAATGATACCGTGGTTGTATTTGATAGAATTCGGGAATTCTTTAATGAGCATACAAGTTGGGAATTTAACAGGACTGTAGATTCGGCACTGAGCAGTACCTTGAGCAGAACATTGAATACCTCACTTACAACATTGGTTGTGCTTTTATCAATCTTCATCTTTGGAGGAGATTCCATTAGAGGATTTATGTTTGCCTTGATTGTAGGTGTCATTGTGGGTACATATTCATCGTTGTTCATTGCAACTCCAATAATGTATGATTTCATTAAAAAGAAGGAGGATAAAGGTCTTCAAAAGAAAGTTAAGGAAGTAGAAGAACCTAAAGAAACGACAAAGGCAAAATCGAAATCAAAATCAAAATCTAAAAAGAAATAATTCTTAAATAGATATATAAAAAAAAGAGCTCTTCATTAAAGGGCTCTTTTTTTTTGTAGCAAATCATTTAATTTCTGTGTATTCCATTCTGTCACCTATTTCCAAAAGCCATTTTTCGGCTAATCCTGCATTAACTTCAAGTACGTATTGTGCCGGAACTTGAGAAGGCAGTGAACTTTCATCAAAAGGTTTCGCGTTTTCCTGAAAACTAACAATGGTTTTATCCTTGTCTAAATAGATCAGATCCAAAGGGAATTTGGTATTGCGCATGTAGAAATAGCGTGGCTGCATCGTTGGAAAAACAAATAACATACCTCTGTCATCCTGCATGGAGTTTCTGTACATCAATCCTGTTTGTACATCATAATCGTTATCTGCAATTTCAATATCCAATTTCACGATTAATGAATCGCTTTGTGATTTGTAAAGTTTTAACTCACCTTCCTTTTTAAAACTAACTTCAACAGGTTTAACCTCTTTGTTTTGGTTCCTGCATGAAATGGTGCTTAGGCAAAATATGCTTAAGGATACTATGTAAAAAAATTTGAATTGAAAACGGATCATTTTATTTAACTGTGGTTTTGGATTTATATAGATACATAAAGTAAAAGCCAACTAATATAAAAGGGATACTCAGCAATTGACCTGTATTCAGGATCCAATCTGCACGCTCTGGATTTTGTGCTTCCTTAACAAATTCAACAAAGAATCTGATTGTCCATAGCAACACCAGAAAGAGCCCGAACAAATATCCTGATTTTTCACCTTTAGCGGTTTTTGTATAAACAAACCAAAGAATAAAAAACAGAATGACATAACTAAATGACTCGTACAACTGAGCCGGATGCCTATACGGAACAGCCTCTAGCAGATTCTGGAATTTAGGATTATCGGTCACAGCTGCGTAGGCCTCTTTATAATTTTTAATTCCGGTACGCTGCACGATCTCTCGCTTTCCATATTGGTCTTGAATAAATCGAACTCCAAAACCGGAGTCTGTAATTTTGCCAATTATTTCTGAGTTGATGAAGTTTCCAAACCTTATAAAAACAGCTCCTGAAGCAACAGGTATGACGATCCTGTCCAGGATCCACATCAAAGATTTATAATTGTATTTTTTTCGATATAAATACATACCGATGATTATTCCTATAGCGGCACCATGACTGGCCAATCCCTGAAAACCAGTAAATTCAAATCCGCCTTTAAATCTGAAAGGTAAAAAAATGCTAAAAAAGTCCTCACTGATCAATTCTGACTGATAAAAAATAACATGGCCCAATCTGGCTCCAATCATAGTGGCCAATACTGTGTATAGAAACAATGGGTCAAGGTATTCTAGGGAAACCTTTTCTCTTGTAAAAATGCGTTTCATGATATACCAGCCCAGGACAAAGGCTGTGAGCCACATTAGGCTATAAAAATGAATTTTAAAATTGCCAATAATA
Organism: uncultured Flavobacteriaceae bacterium; assembly: GCA_965367355.1. GTDB lineage: Bacteria > Bacteroidota > Bacteroidia > Flavobacteriales > Flavobacteriaceae > Site-B1. The sequence goes on along the minus strand of CBDUIO010000266.1, from coordinate 184 downwards.
TCGATTCCTGTTACAGGGTTCCAATCAAATTTTAATACTTGCATACTTATTTTTTTAGCATGGTAAATATAAGATTTTGTGTGGTTTTAAAAAGATATTTACCAGGACATTATTTATGCGTTAAGGATAGAAGCGGTATCCTTTTGAGTTGCTGAATTTATTTCAGCGCGAGAAAGATATAGCG